>JAOAAK010000022.1 GCA_026418905.1 Bacteroidales bacterium
TTAGAAGGGCTTCGCAAGTTGTCTTTCGAAAATTGGGATCTAATGGCCATCCCCTACCCAGCAATATATCCATCATTTCCTGGCACAACTTACACTGAACCTCTTTTTTTTGATGATTTTATTCTTTACTGTTCTGATTCATTTCAAGATTCTTCAAATTTGGAACAATTTGATTCAATTCGTAAAGCTTGTTGTATCCTCCCCTATCAATGGGACAAATTTATCCTTCACTCTTTCTTTTCAGATATTTGTGTTTGTATAAAAAATGTTTCATGGAAAAAACTTCGAGAAAACTTTATCTGTTCCGACACCCTTCGCCATTTACTTTTTTTGGGCCCACAAAAATGGATGTCTTTTCTCATTGGGTTTAAGAAAAAAAACGTCAAAAGCTACAAACAAATCCCATTTTGTTGGGTTGTACGAATCGATGCCGCTGCTTTCATTCATGAAATAAACTCATGGATCAAAAACCAAAAAAAAACTGGCGTTATTAATATTCTTCTGACAAAATACTACAACTATGTTTTTCCATTGGCCAATCCACTTTCAAAATCGTTTCACTCATTCTATTCGTCTACTTTGTCAATATACGATGACATTATAAAAAAATACGCTGGCATGATCGGATTGGAATGGCTTCTTGCCGCCTCCTTAATTTATGAGGAAAGTAAATTTCAAACTAAGCTAACTTCCCGTTCAGGGGCTTATGGAATTATGCAACTCATGCCCTTTATTATGGAACGATACGGTATCGATACTTCTAGTTCTGTTGATAAGCAGATATATGTTGGTTTTTTACTGCTAAGCGAATTTAACAAAGTATTTGATAAATTTTCTCTCCCTCCCTCAGTACGCGACCGTGTGATTATTACAGCTTACAATATGGGATTCTTTCCACTTAAAAAATGCATCGAACTAATTCAGAAAAAGCAAAGCTTGAAAGAAGTTACCTTTAAACAAATACTAGACTGTCTTGAAAATAATCAGGAAGGATTCCGATTACCTCGACCAATGTTAAAGCAGGGAAAAGTTTTTGTCAGTAATATATTCGAACGTTATCAAATTTACCGCGAGCTCTACGACTAAGCTTATAAGATTAAACAGAAAATGATTTACTTTTGTTCATCATTATGAACGGAAAGTTCATTAAACACTCTTTCATCTACATGGTTGTTGGAGCTCTTCCTCTAGCAACTAGCATACTATTATTACCTTTTTATGGCAATAAATATCTTCTTACGACTGAACAATTTGGCTTGTTGGCTATATACATTCTGCTTTCAGATTTTGCAAGATTAGCTTTTACATTTGCTCTCGAAAATTATGTCGGTGTAAATTTTATCCATGTAGTTCAAGATCCACAAAAACAAAAAATATTCATTGGAACTGTTTTTGGATTAATGACACTGCTAGGAACATTTATGTTGGTTTTGTTCACCACAACAGGAAATTTGCTTTTTGGAACAATCTACCCTGGTGGAAAACTAATTTTTTTCCCATATGGTTTTCTCTCTCTTGCTACAGGCCTTTTCACAGCTATTTTTAAAGGTTATGGCAATCTGATGATTTATCAACAGAAACCCAAATCTTATTTTTGGGCTCATTTTATCCACTTTCTTTCGGTGGTTGGTATTTCCATTTCATGGCTCTATCTCCAGCCCTATTCTCTCGACGGTCCCATTTATGCAAGATGGATAGGTTCAATCATAACTCTTCTCTGGACATTTGCTTTCGTAGTTAAAAATGGCAAATTTTCTATGGACCTTCCTATCATTAAAGATGCCTTCAAATTTTCAATACCTCTGTGGATCTTTTACATTCTTTACTGGGTAGTAGCTAACATCGATCGCTACATTATTTTAGGATTCCTTACTGCTAAGGAGGTTGCTATTTACGACGTAGCTATTAAAGTAACTTTATTGATTGAATTTCTTCAAAATGGTCTTTCTTCTGCTATTTTTCCTGAAGTTTTCAAAATTTGGAAAGCAAATCATAACGCAAAAACCTCTCATCAAGAGGTAAATAAATATTTTGATTTTTTCACGTTATTAACTTCTTGGTCGATCCCTCTTACCTTTCTGGCAACAATTCTATTCTTGCCACTTTTTGTCAACAACGAAGATTTATACCAGGCTTTTCGATATCTTCCTGTTTTGCTTGCAAGTATGATCATTCGTTCGTGGTTTTATTATGAATATGCCATTATTAATTATTTTAAAAAAACCCTCGTACTTGCTTGGTCTTTTGCTGTAGTTGCTGTTTTTCAGGTTATCTTGACTTACTGGGGAGTACGTCTTGCATCTTTGGATGGAGCTATGATGGTTAATTTTTTAATCAAAATTTTACAGGTTGTTCTTCTTTATGTAGGTATTCGTTCCTGGTTTAATTTCGTTCCCTCCTGGAAAACTATGTTTTTCATGCCGTCGTTCTTTATTGTATTTTTGTTCATTGCTTATTTCTTCAATATTCCATTTTGGATAAATTTTTCTATTCAGGTGATCATGTTGCTCGTTTTGATGTATGTTTTTTATCCACACCCCATTCGATATATTAAAAAATTTGTCCAAAATTTTCTTGTATTTTAGCAACATCATTAGAGCATATTAGAATCATTTTTTTTCTTAGGTTTGTCAAAAAAAATGAGCACTTTTCGTGATAAGTATTTATCCTATGTTGTAGCGGGTATATTTATTCTCGTTTTATTATTGATCATGTTTTATCCAGCTCTGGAAGGAAAAACCATATTACAGGAAGACGTTATGAGCTGGAAAGCAAATTCAAAAGAAGCTTTTGATTACTACCATAAAACTGGAAAACAAGCTTTTTGGGCGAACAACGTTTTCAGTGGTATGCCCACGTATCAGATTACCATCAAACATTGGGGAAATTTGTTCTTACACGTAGACAAAGCACTTACATTATTTTTACCTTTCTTCATGGGAATTATCTTTTTGATATTCACCGGTTTTTATCTTTTTACGCGTTGGTTGAAGATGAATCATTCTGCTGCATTATTAGGTGCATTGGCATTTACTCTTTCATCATATTTCTTCATCATTTTGGCTGTAGGTCATAATTCAAAAGCTCATGCTATTGCTTATATGGTTCCATACTTGATTTCAGTGTTTTTCCTATACCGCGGAAAATATTTGCTAGGTACTTTATTGACAGCTGCTATTTTGGCTCTTGAGCTGAGTTGTAACCACGTTCAAGTAACATATTATCTAGCTTTCATGGTTCTTTTTCTAGTGATCAGCGAATTTATTCATGCCATCAAGGAAAAGGCTTTTAAACGTTTTTTTGTCGCAGCTGGTTTGCACCTAGCGAGTGTACTAATAGCTATTTTGGTGAATTTCTCAAACATCTATACTTCCTACCAATATGCCAAAGAAACCATTCGTGGCAAATCTGAACTGACTAGCAAAGAAAATGTTAAAGGACTGGACAAAAGTTATATCACCCAATGGAGTTATTCGCCAGGAGAAACTTGGACATTGATCATACCTAACGCCAAAGGAGGGGCAAGCCAACCTATTAAAATAGACGGAAAACGTTTTCTTTCCAGCGTCGAGAATCCACAAGTCAGAGGCTTTTTAGGGGAATGGCACCAGTATTGGGGTGAACAACCTTTTACATCTGGGCCAGTCTATGCTGGTATTGTCATAAGTTTTCTTTTCCTACTTTCTCTCTTCCTATCGTCTCATCCCCTCAAATGGCCTCTTCTTGCTATCTCGTTGCTTGCTTTAGTTCTTTCTTGGGGTCACCACGCTTCTTGGCTTACCAACTTTTTTATCGACTACATTCCTCTGTACGATAAATTTCGAGCTCCCTCCATGTGGCTTATCGTACTTGAAATTACTATTCCTCTATTAGCTGTTTTCTTTATACATGATTTACTCACTCGAAAAGAGGAACTACAGAAAAAAATTAAAGTTTTATATATTACTGGAGGTATTATGACTTTCATTTTATTGTTATTTTATCTCTCACCTTCTTCTTTCTTTTCATTCATCTCATCTAACGATACCAGCATGATCGAACAATATAAGAACTATTTTTCTCAGCAAAGTTCTGATCCAGCTCAAAATGCTCAAATCAACGCATTTTTTGAAAATTTTGAACAAGAGCTTATTGGTTTACGGATCCAGATCTTTAAGCAAGATGTCTTACGTTCTCTCATATTTTTACTTCTTACTTTTACCTTGCTTTGGGCATACTTCAAATGGAAATTTAAACCAATTGTTCTCGTATCTGGTCTAGCTTTATTCATTGCCGCCGACATGATACCTGTCAACAAACGATATTTAAATAACAAAAATTTCGTATCCAAAGCTAAAGCAGAAAAGCCATTCACTGCATCCTTTGCTGACATGCATATCTTGCAGAATAATCCTGAAGGTCATCGAACCCTTAATCTCTCTGTCAATACATTTAACGATGCCACCACATCATACTTCCATCGTAGTATCGGCGGTTATCATGCTGCCAAACTTATGCGTTATCAAGAACTTATTGAGAACCAGATATCTCCCCAGATTAAATTGCTTACATCCTATCTACAAAATAATATTACTCCTGAAAAACTAGATACTGTCTTAAGTAGAATGAACATACTTAATATGCTTAACACACGTTACATTATCGTCAATCCTAACGCTCAACCCATCATCAATCCTCATCATTGTGGTTTTGCATGGTTTGTCGATAGAGCAATTATTGTTGAAAACGCAGATGAAGAAATTCAACGTGTTGGAGAAATTGATCCGAAACGTGAAGTTACAGTAGATAAAAGATTTGCTCATTTATTTAAATCGATTGATTTCACTCATCGCGACACTTCTGCAACCATCCAAAGAACAAACATCACCCCTAACGAAGTTAGTTTCACTGTCCAAACCACTACGCCACAATTAGCCGTCATCAGTGAAATCTGGTACCCAGAATGGGAAGTTTATATCGATGGTAAAAAAGTCGATTTGCTAAGGGTAAATTACGTGTTGCGTGGAGTTGTCGTCCCTGCTGGAGCAAAGGAAATTACAATGAAAATTTATCCTCATGCTTTTATTATGAGTTCCTGGATAAGTCTTGCATCATCTATAATTTTACTTGGAGCTATTTCAACAGCTTTATTTTTCTATTTCAGAAAGAATACATCCTTTAGAAAAAATGAAAATGAATCGCATTCCTAAGCCTTATTTTTATTTTCTATTCACCATCACTTTTTCATTGCTGTTTTTTGTTTGTCTCTCCTTTATGAAAATATCTTTCTCCTTTGCTGGGATTGAATGGAAAGATAGCGGACTAAGAGAATTTTTTCTTCGCGAAAAACCTACTGCTTTACTTGCTGATACTCTCGTACATAAGCCTGATGAAAAAGAAGATCATCGTGATAGTAGCGCACAACGTTTTCTCCTCATTGGAGATTCTATGATTGAATTTTTTCGTCTACGCTTCAACGACTATTGTCGCCATAACGGCCATAAGATGTTTACTGTCATATGGTTTAGTTCTCAAACTTATTGGTTCGGTACCACAGATACCCTCAAGTTTTTTATTGAAAAATACAAACCCACTTACGTATTGCTTAGCTTAGGAGCTAACGAGCTTTTTGTTCCCAACATAAAAAGCAGGCAAAAATATATCGAACACATACTGAAACAAATCGGCAACATTCCTTTCGTTTGGATTGGCCCACCGAACTGGAAGGAAGATACTGGCATTAATGATTTAATCGTAGAAAATGTAGGACCTCGCCGTTTTTTCCCTTCAAAAAACTTAACTTATACTCGTGCCAAAGATGGAGCTCATCCCGACAAGCCCTCTGCCTTCAAATGGGCTGATTCTGTTGCCTATTTTTTACACAACCACGCTCTTCATAAAGTACTCATGAATAAACCTGATACTTTCCTTTACAAAAGCCCTCCTACTGAAATCTTGGCCCCTAAAAAAAATTAGTATGCATTGGAATGAAATTCTATTGGACTTCTTCTCATATCATTTAGATAGGCCATTACTTTTCAACAGTGCTACATTTTGGTTTTGGTTAATTGTTGTTTTAAGTGTTTATGCCCTTATCTATCAACATAACCTTGCTCGAACTATTTTCTTGCTAGCTTTTAGCCTATATTTTTATTACAAAAGCAGTGGCATTTTCGTGATTAACCTTCTTCTAACCATCATCTTTTCATATTTTCTTACCTTTCTGATGTATCAAACCAAAAATTTGCTTTTCAAAAAATTTCTACTTTTCATCACGGTTGCTTTTCCTTTGCTTGTATTGGGTTATTTCAAATACTACAACTTCTTCCTAGATAACGTGGGGGCTTTAACAGGTCAGAATTTCGACAAAGCTGATATATTTCTTCCTATTGGTATTTCATTCTATACTTTTCAGATTTTAAGTTATGTGATCGACGTTTATCGTGGTCAACTTTCCCCTGAAAAAAACTTACTTGATTTCGCATTTTACATCACTTTTTTTCCCCAATTGGTTGCCGGACCTATTGTTCGTGCAAGTTCTTTTCTTCCCCAGCTGAAAAAAAAGATCGTACTGGACAGTGTTGAAATCCAGAAAGGTTTTTTTCTGATATTACAAGGGCTTATCAAGAAAGCCATCATTGCCGACTACATTGCTCAGTACAATGATATAGTTTTCGCCAATCCATCTGGTTACAGTGGTTTCGAAAACCTTATGGCTCTATATGGTTATGCTTTGCAAATTTATTGCGACTTTAGTGGTTACAGCGACATGGCCATTGGTATGGGCAAGATTATGGGGTTTGACCTTGGTATTAACTTCAACAAACCTTACCAGGCACTTAATATTACTGATTTTTGGAGACGATGGCATATCAGTCTTTCAAGCTGGCTTCGAGACTATCTTTACATTCCCCTGGGTGGCAATCGAAAAGGAAAAATTCGCACTTATGTGAACTTATTCATTACTATGCTTCTAGGTGGACTCTGGCATGGAGCTTCATGGAGGTTCGTAATTTGGGGCGGCATGCATGGACTTGGACTTGCCATTCACAAAATTTGGCAAAAAATAGCTCCAACTAAACTGACAGAACATGTTCTTTGGAAAATTTTTTCTTGGTTACTTACATTTCACTTTGTGGTTTTTCTATGGATTTTTTTCCGTGCTAGTACCATGCAAGAAGCTATGGCAATGTTCACACAGATATTTACAGCTATGGATATGGCCTATGTTATTCCATTTTTCGAAGTAAGAAAATTATTTATTGTTCTTCTTCTCTTGGGTTTTGTTATTCATTTTATACCAACCCAGCTCTATCCCACGCTAGAAAATTGGTTTGTACGTGTACCTTGGCCTATCAAAGGATTGGTTTTCATCATCGTTGTCCAGCTCATCATCCAACTGAAAAGCGAGGGTGTTCAACCCTTTATATATTTTCAGTTTTGATAAATTTTTCGGAAAGGAATTCTTTTTTTTCCTACGGTGGAAACATATTGGTTTTCGTATTCCTGGAGCGTTCCTTCAAAGAAACGAACATTCCCTTCAGGCTCAAAGATGATAAGATGCGTACATAGTTTTTGCAAAAACCAACGATCATGACTCACAATTAAAGTACAACCGGCAAAATGCTCTATAGCAAGCTCTAAGGCGCGTAAAGTATTAATGTCAATATCGTTGGTTGGTTCGTCCAAAAGCAATACGTTAGAAGGTTTTTTCAGAGCTAAAGCTAAATGCAGTCTGTTTCTTTCCCCCCCTGATAATAAACCACATTTCTTTTCCTGTACGGGACCAGTAAACTGAAAGCGAGCTAAATAAGCACGAACAGGAATTTCATATTGATCTAAGTTTATAGTTTCTCGCCCATCACTTACCAATTCATAAACTGTTTTATCTGGATCGATAGGAGAATGCTGTTGATCAATATAGGAAATCTGAACTGTGCTCCCTAAAACGACACGACCTTCGGTGGGTTGTTCATAACCTGCTATCAAACGAAGCAATGTAGTTTTTCCAGCTCCGTTGGGACCAATAATTCCGACAACAGCAGTAGGAGGAATCGTAAATGAAAGATCGTTGATTAACCACCTCTCACCTCGCTTTACTGAAACATGCTCAAACCTAATCACATCATTACCCAAGCGTGGGCCTTTGGGGATGAAAATTTCGTAATTCTTTTCTTTCTTTGACGTTTCCTCTTCATACAGTCTCTCGTACGACTTAAGACGAGATCTATTTCGTTCTATCTTTTGTTGAGCATTAAGTTGTGCCCATTCAAGTTCATATTGTAAAGTTTTGATTTTTCGCTCTTCTATTTTTTGGTCTGTTACATACATTTGTAATTTTTGTTGAAGCCATGAAGTGTAGTTACCTTTCCAAGGTACACCTTCACCACGATCTAACTCCAAAATCCATTCGGCAACATGGTCTAAAAAATATCGGTCATGTGTTACTGCAATGATGGTCCCTGGATAATCTCGTAAAAATTGTTCAAGCCAATAAACAGCATTGGCATCTAAATGATTAGTAGGCTCATCAAGCAGAAGAATATCAGGTTGTTGCAGTAGCAATCGTACAAGAGCTACCCTTCGTTTCTCTCCACCGCTTAAAGTGCCAATTAGTCTATCTTGCGACGGACACATCAGTGCCTCCATGGCCATCTGTAAAGTTCGATCAAGTTCCCACCCCTGGTTTGTTTCAATAAAATTGGTCAACTCGCTTTGTCGGTCTATGAGCTTATTGAGTTCTTCGTCCGACATAGGTTCGGCAAAACGCATCGATATCTCTTCATATTCTTTTAATGCTTGGATAAGAGGAGCAACCCCCTCCTCTACTACTTCTCGAACTGTCTTGTTTGCATCCAATTCCGGTTCTTGTGGGAAATACCCAATGCTATACCCGGGCGAATATACTACTTTGCCTTCTGTGGGTTCCTCAAGTCCAGCAATGATTTTTAAAAGCGTCGATTTGCCAGCGCCATTTAAACCGATAACTCCAATTTTAGCCCCATAAAAAAAAGAAAGTGAAATATTTTTCAATACCCAACGGTTAGGAGGATATAGCTTCCCAACTCGAATCATAGAAAAAATAACTTTATCCATTCTAATTTTTTCTATTTAAACGATTTCAAGTCTGAAACATCAAATTTTCCATCTCGCATCGATGATGCTTTACCGAATTTATAATACAATATTTTACCATCTGATGCAGAAAAAATAAGTTTCAAATAGTAAAGCCCAGTCTTATTTTTTGGATCTAAAGTATAACCTAATGCGATCCCTTTGGTTCCGTTCATGGCTGCTTCCAGCATTTGTTCTCGAGAGACCATTTTAATTTTACCTGTGTACCATTTCTGAATGCGCTGAGGATCTTTCAAATCTTCCGTTACGTTCTCTTCAAGCAACCATAATTCCATCTGTGGAAGCGTGCCCTCATTGGCTTTACAAATATCGTCAAGTGTTACTTCTGGTTGAGTCTTGTTGTATTCAATAGCATAATGAAATACTTTTACATATCCTGGAACTTTATATAAGTATTCATTTTCTTCATCCTCATCATCTGAGAAAAAATAATTAAGTGGTGCTAGAATAACATCCTGTAGTTTATCAATTTCACCACTTTTGCTCCCCATGCTGATGCAAAGAAGATTTAATTGCACTTGAGATTTCTCGTAGGGGATTGATCCTTCCGATAGATAGAGAAAGGATGCTTGAGTTTGATTCATTTTTTTTTCAAATTCTTCTGAACTAATTACTTTCCAGGACGTAACCTTCCATGTTTTTTCAACACTTTGAACTAGTATATCATTAAACTGACCGAAAGGGTCATCAGTTTTAACTACATGCATCGTAGAAGAAAGAAATGCTTGTAAACGACTTTTCTTGATGGGAGGTATTTCCTGAGAAAAAAATTCAATCATATAAAAAACGAAAACACACAGTGTCATAAATTTTACCGTAAAACCTTTCATATGAAATTTATTTTAAATCTTAAATCAAAAATACATGAATTTTTGAATCTCTCTTGATAGAGGATAAACCCTAGAACATCAAGCTCACTCCTGTGTGAATTTTTCCAGATGAAAGTATGAAAGAACCCGGATTGGTTTTTCCTAAAGCATAATAAATACGAAAAATTCCCCCTCTCACTGAAAAAGTAAGCCCCCCTCCTACGGAAACATAATTCTTCTCGTACCATGTTTTCTGATGCCATTGTTGACCATTACAATAATCTGAAAACAAAACCACATAAGCATACTTCTCAAAAAATAGTCGCATTTCTATAGTAAGAAGTATGTATTCTTTCATGGTGATGCTATTTTCATCAAATCCACGTAGAGTCGAAAATCCCCCTAAAAACATAGCTTCATTGGGGGTGAGTTCAGGATAAAATATATTTGCATAATGTGAAGAAAAATGTACTCCTAGGAAAGACGTAAGAGGAACATAAGTTTTAAAGATAGACTTTACATCAAAAAGATAATTTTGAGTTGGAAGCGTTGTGCTATCATTTGCAGCCGGTATGGTGAGACGTGTTCCATGAGCTAAATCTAAAACAAATTCCCATCCACGCCTAGGAAGAATCCAGTCATCTGTATTTTTAAGTTCCACTTTAATTCCACCGAGATGATGACGAGTATGTAAAAAATTCCCGCCTTGAGATACTTCATTGTCAATGAGTGGCACGTTTTGTCGAAACTGATAATATGCACTTATCTGATGAGGGAAAAAAGAGTACATCAAACCGTAAGTTTGGTGAGCCTGTAAGAAAAACGTATCAACTTTATGAAGATCAAAAGTAAAACTTCCACCAAGATTTGTACCAGCCAAATATGGAATTTTGGCCTTTAGGTTAAACAACTGAGACTGACTATATCCTGTCCATTGCAAACTAAGTTCTTCTCCAAGATTAAACAAATTACATACGTATAGATTTCCTTGCCCTGTGAATTGAAGCTTATGCTGAGCTGTTCTACCAAAACCTATTAAGCCTTGAAAAGTATTGCTCTTTTTACGTCTTAGAGAAAGATGCAACGATACAGTTTCACTTTTAAATTTAAGTTCAGGTGGTGACGTAGCTTGTATCCAAGGATTGTTGTTCAGTTTTTGATTGAGTTTACGTATTTTTTTTTCTTGGTATAAATCGCCGGGTTTTATTTGTAACCATGTTTGTAGAAAAGAACGAGACAAAATTGGCAAGGGTTTTTGCACAATGCTGTCGATCGATAGTTGATTACCTGGACTCACGTAGAAGCGAACAAATGCATGATTTCTGCGAAAAGAATCTACAGTTACTTTGATGAATATAAAAGGATAACCCGCATTTTCGTATGTAGACAAAATCTTGTTAATCAAACGATGATATTTTTTCATTTTTCTAAAAACAAACTTCTTGTTCAAAAGTGACTTTATTTCCTTAACGGTATCCCCATCAATAAAAATTGAATAAAGATGGATTTTGAGTTTAGGACTATCAGAGGTAAAGGCCATCCATTTGGTGGTGTCATCTAAAGTAGGTACTTCGAAATTCTTTTCTGAATGTAATCGAATTGGTAATCCTTGATAATAAATGCCTACAAAAGAGGAATCTTTCAAATGATCGGGCGTTACCTGAGCAAAAGCAAAGCATGAAAAACACAATAAAAAAATTATAGTTGCCATTCAATTGGGGTCAAATGGTGAGAGATAAGATAAGCATTTGCTTTGGAGAAATGACGACAACCAAAAAATCCATTATGAGCAGAAAAAGGAGAAGGGTGTGCGGCCGTCAGTATGAGATGCTTTGAAGCATCAATAAGGGGGATTTTAGATTTAGCATTGCTTCCCCAAAGCATAAAAACTACATGCTCTTTTTTATCAGAAATAGTTCGAATTACAACGTCAGTAAAAATCTCCCATCCTTTGTTTCGGTGCGACAAAGGATTGTTTTCTCGAACTGTGAGGATAGTATTAAGAAGAAAGACTCCCTGTAATGCCCATTTGGTTAGGTTCCCAAACCTGGGTGGAACAAAACCTACATCGTCTTGTAGTTCTTTAAATATATTAACAAGTGAAGGGGGCAAAGGAACCCCTTCTTTGACAGAAAAACACAATCCATGAGCTTCACCATAACCATGGTAAGGATCCTGACCTAAAATAACCACTTTAACCTTTTCGAATGGAGTCAAGTTAAAAGCATTAAAAATTTCATGACCAGGTGGAAAAATTCGATATTTCTTTTTTTCTTCAATCAAAAAATTCTTCAATTCAGCAAAATACGGTTTCTGGAATTCATCCCATAAAAGTTCTTTCCAACATGGCACAATTTTTGGGTCAATCACTTTTGATTTTTTCACAAATTTCAAAAAAAATGTTATCTTTGTAAAAAATTGGTGGTATGAAAAAAGTGGCCTTTTTGTTTTTAATATTCGTAGGAATTCTAATATTTTCCTCTTGTAGAACACATAAGACTTGTCCTGCATATAAGAACGGTAGTGCTCAGGTTGTGAAAATAGAAAAGAAAAACGTTTAAATTTTTTTTACATTTGATAAGAACCTTACTGCTAATTATATTTCTTATTTGTTATTTTCTTGTATCCTCTCAGGAAAAAGGTATTACAGGGGATGAAATTGGTTATGTATATCGTGATGAATGGGATGCAGGTGTTTTCATTCATTCCAATGGTTTTGGTGCATCTTTTTATTTAGCGAGATGGACTTCTTATCGAACACGAAATTCTTTTGAACTTCAATATACCCATTTCAAACACCCCGAGGAAACGAAACGAAAAAACATTTATCAAACTGATAATGCTAAGTCTTTTATTTATGGAAAGTTATTTTATGTTAATTCTTTACAGATAGGAATAGATCGATGTATAACTTTCAACGAAAAGCCTTACTGGGGTGGAATTGATGTTCGATGGTTTTGGAGTGGAGGTGGGCAAATCTTCTGGCTTGTCCCTGTCTATGTAGAGATACTCCATAAAAGCACAACCAGTTCATTTTCATATATCACCGTCGAACGCTACGATCCTGAAAAGCATACTTTAGAAGATATTTACAGCCGAGATAGTTTCTGGACTGGTTTTAGTAAAAGCAAAATTTATCCGGGTGCATATGTCAAAATGGGCTTAAGTTTCGATTTCAGTCATACGACCAACAGGGCTCGCCTTTTAGAAACTGGAATGATGTTAAATTTTTCTCCAATACCTATAAAAATTATGGCTCACTCCCCTTCACAAAATATTTTTCTCAACGCATATTTAAAACTATTGATGGGTAAGAAATATCTTTTTCAACGATACGTAAATCAATAGCGCTAATTTTTAAAAGGTGAATCTAAAATAGCCTTTCTAATCAACCTCATCGATACTATTAAAAGAAAAGTTAAATAAAAAGGAAAAAAAATAAGCAATGATTCTTCTCCAAAAGAAGCAAAAAGAATAAAATCATATATACCGTGAGCTATAAAAGGCAATAAAAGAGCTGGAAATAATGACTTTTGGTAAAATTTTTTCTTTGCCAAATAAAATCCCATAATGATTGCAAAAAAAGCATGGGCTGGAACAGTTGTAAATGCTCTTACCACTCCTGTGGTGAGATATTCATTTACATCCTGAAACACATAAAATACATTTTCAACTAGTGCAAACCCTAATGAGACAAAAACAGCATACACAATCCCATCCATGGGTTCGTTAAAATGCTTTGATTGAAATGCAAACAAAATTAAAACTAGAAACTTAAAAAGTTCCTCTGTAAAACCAGCCACTACAAAAGCTTCCCAAAATGAAGATAGGATTGGATCACGTATTGAATTATTTATCAGCATTAAATTAAATTCAACAATAATAACAGGTATAACAGAAAGCATACCCATGCTGGTCAAGAACAAGCAAAATCGCAATGGTTCTTTTTCGTATTTATCACGTAAGTAGATATACAGAAGAATCAAAACGATGGGTGCAAGACTTAAAATTAATGCATTGATAAACATGATATTTCTTCTAAATTAGTTAATTTTTTGAATTTTATCTTCGTCATACTTTCAATGGTAAATAAATTTTCTTTTTATATTCTTCGTATTCTTCTTCTGCTACACTAAGGCTGGAAATCCCTCCTCCACTATAGTAAAAATAATTTCCATCCACAAATCCAATGTAACGAATCATGACAGTGGAAATCAGTTCTTTACCATCAAAAAACCCTGCTATACCCGTATAAAACTCTCGATCATATTCCTCAACTTCTTGTATGATCTCTAGGGTTTTTTTCTTTGGAGCTCCAGAAATACTGCCCCCTGGTAATAATGTATATAAAATTTCACCCGCTTTAAATTTCCAATCCGGAGGGAGTTTACCTTTTATATGAGAACTCATCTGCCATAAAAAATTTCCATCAGAAAGATGAATCTTTTCTAAGTATTTATATTTTTCCACGGTAATATCCCCTGAAACCATAGCTAGATCGTTTCTTAATAAATCCACTACAGTAGCATGCTCTCGACTTTCCTTTTCCTTAGTCAATAAAAGATTTCCATCTACATCAATTTTGCTGTGAGAAGTTCCTTTCATGGGAAAAGTATGAATAAAATTATCCCTATCAATGATCACAAAAGGCTCGGGGCTAAAAAAAAGAAACTTATGAGGCCAAAAACCCACAAATTTTCCCGTCACCTTCTCCGATAATTCATCGAGCGAATACGGAAGAGTAATTTTCGTCCTCAGAGTTAAATTAAGCAAATAAGTATCCCCCCTCCTAATGTGAAACATAACTTGCTCAAACTTTCTCTTATATAAATCAAAACAAATAAACTCAGGTTTTAAATCATAAAAGCGATGGGAAACTCTTTGATCATGAGAATGAATGAAAAAAATTCCTTTGCGCTTTGCATCATTGGGAGAAAATACGTGAATTCTTTTCTTATCAAAGGAAATGAAAAAAATGCAAGGTTCACTACGAGCTGTAAAAAAAGTCAGCTCTTCAAACATATTATTCTTCTAACATTTCTTTCCATGCATCAGCGAGGTGATAAATAAGATCTGTAGCGGTCATGGCTTCAACTGTCTTTTGCTTGGATGCCAAATCCCCTGCTAAACCATGAAGAAATGCTGCTGCCATGGAAGCATCTTTGCTATTCTTCAATCGAGCTAAAAGGCCTGCCATAAGACCCGTAAGGACATCACCGCTCCCTCCTTTAGCCATGCCAGGATTACCCGTTGGATTAAAATAAGTTTCTCCTTCAGGAGTATGTATGGAAGTATATGCTCCTTTTAAGACAATCAGTATCTTTCTTTCTTGGGCAATCTGCCTGGCAGCTTCAATCCGTTCAAGATGATTAAGGAAATGACCAAATAATCTTTCAAATTCGCCAATGTGAGGAGTGAGTATAGAATTTTCTGGCAGGAGATCGAGCCACTCTTTATGATTTGCCAAAATATTTAATCCATCAGCATCTATCACTAAGGGCAATTTAGTTTTTGTTAGCAAGTCGTATAGTGCATTGGCAGTTATTTCATTATTTCCAACGCCAGGCCCAAATGCAACTGCTGTTGCTTTTGAAGGTATTTGAATTGAACTGATAAAAGAAGAATGATCGTCAAGCGATAAAAGAGCATCAGGTACATGAATTTGTATGGGTAAAACACATGATTGAGGTACGTGAGCTGTAACAAGTCCAACGCCTGATCGGGTTGCTGCCATTACAGATAAAGCAGCTGCTCCAGGCATTTGCTTTGATCCACTACAAATCAATACATGACCGTAACATCCTTTATGAGAATGAATAGGGCGAGGTGGAAATATTTGCTGAATATCCTGAAAGTCAATTAAAAAATATCTTGTCTGTGCTTGTGAAAGATATCCTGGATGTAGTTGTATATCAAGAAACTCCCATTCACCTACATATGGCTCATTTTCTGGAAGGAAAAGAGCTAGTTTGGGAGCCCCCAAAGTAAGGGTATAAGTTGCTTTTACAATTGGCGATGAGTAGGGGGTGTAACCATCACCGAAAAGCCCACTGGGAATATCGATGGCAATTTTGTCGGCATCCAACATATTGATAAATTCAATGGTCTCAGCAGCTATTCCTTCAGGTTGCCTGTTGAGACCCGAACCGAAAATGGCATCTATAACAACATCTTCAGGTAAAATCCTACCCATCAATTGCTGAATATCAGCTGACTTCTCGAGAAATTGAATTTCTACAATAGGATTATCCTCAGATAAATAATAAAGTTTTTCAAGATTAAGATTAAAATCGGGTGATGTTTGCTGGGAATATTTTACAACATATATTTTAACGTGATAGCCACTTTCAGCAATCATACGTGCAATAGCCAGCCCATCTCCACCATTATTTCCTATCCCAGCAAAAACATGAAAAAGAGTATCCTCGTCAAAATATTCATACTGTATCCATTGATAACAAGCTCTGGCAGCACGTTCCATCAAATCGTAAGATGATATTGGTTCGTTCTGAATAGTATACTGATCAGCTTCTCGGATTTGGCTGGTTGATAATACTTTTATCATTCATCTTATATTTTAGACTACAAAGGTATGAAAGGACAGTGGAATATAAAATTTTTTAATCAAATAATACCAGAAAATCCCATAAAAGCAAGAGCAAGTATGCCGGCCACAATCAATGCAATAGGCACACCTTGCATGTATTTTGGAACATCTACCAATTCAAGTCTTTCACGAATTCCAGCCATGATGATAAGAGCAAGGCCAAAGCCCACAGCACTCGCTACAGCAAATACTAGTGATTCAGCCAGATCATACCCACGTGAAGGCTGAATTGCTATTAATGTAACACCCAACACAGCACAATTTGTTGTAATGAGTGGTAAAAATATTCCCAGCGCATCGTATAAAGGTTTGGATAGTTTTTTTAACATGATTTCAACCATTTGCACCAAACTAGCTATCACTAAAATAAAAGCAATGGTTCTCATATACTCAAGCTGAAGCGGAGCAAGCACGTAAAAGTACAGGAGGTACGTAACAAGAGTTGCCAAAGTCATCACAAAAATGACTGCTCCCGTCATTCCAATAGCTGTACTGACACTTTTACTGACCCCAAGAAATGGGCAAATTCCTAAAAACTGGGTCAAAACAATATTGGTAACAAGAATAGCTGAAACAATAATAATGATATATTCCATAACTATTTTGATTTAGATTTAATAATTTGAGTTAAAGCTATTAAGAAGCCAAGACCAAAAAAGGCACCAGGAGCAAGCACAAAAACCAATATACCATCAGCGTTTGGATTGATGAATTTATATCCGAATGCTGAACCTGCACCAAGAACCTCTCGGATAAGTCCAAGTATTACCAAGGCCATAGTAAAACCCAGACCCATTCCAAGGCCATCAATAGCCGCACTCAAAACATTGTTTTTAGACGCAAAAGCTTCTGCACGCCCTAGTATTATACAATTTACTACAATGAGTGGAATAAAAATTCCAAGGGCATTGTATAAATCCGGAGTATATGCTTTCATGATAAGATCAGTAATAGTCACAAAAGTAGCTATAACAACAATAAAGGAGGGTATACGTACAGAATTTGGAATAAAAGATTTAATCAATGAAATAATGATATTTGACATCAGCAACACAAAAGTTGTTGCCAAACCCATCCCAAGACCGTTAATTCCAGAGGAAGTTACAGCTAAGGTTGGACAAGCTCCCAAAACTAAAACTAATATTGGATTTTCTTTGATAAACCCTTTTAAAAAATTTTGCCACTGGTTCATAAAATTTTATTTTTTAAGTGTTTTAAGGAGATTCTCATATGCACGAAGGATGGCATCACAATATGCACGAGATGTAATCGTACTTGCAGTAATGGCGTCGACATCTCCACCATCTTTCTTGACAGAAAATTTGAAATTATCAGGATTTTTACCAATAAATTGATTTTTAAAAGCTGGCAAAATCATCTTATCACCCAAACCTGGTGTTTCATTGTGAAATAAAACTTTAGTATTAACAATATTCATGTTTTTATCTATTCCAATCATGAGTTCGATAAGCCCGGAAAAACCTTGTTCTGTGAAAGTTTTCAATGCAAATCCAACCGTGTCATTTCCCTTTTTCAAATAATAGCCCTGCAATTCACCAAATTTCGCTGGTAATGCTTGATCAAAATCAGGTGATACTTCTTTGAGTGCCATTTCTTCCTTTTGTTTCTGAGCTTTTTCAATAGGTTCTTTGGTAAATGCATTTACCTCAGCCAACAAAAAAGCAGCTACAGAGGTAATAATAAACAAGGTTAAAATCATATTAACGAGAGTATTGGGAACTTTTTTCATGATTTCACCTCCTTTCCAAATCTTCTTGGCCTGATTTTATCCAGGTATGGAACAAATGCATTCATGATCAAAATGGCAAATGAAACCCCTTCAGGATACGCACCAAACACGCGAATAAGAATGGTCAGAAACCCACATCCTATACCAAAAATGATTTTTCCCCAATTACTCATGGGAGAAGTAACCATATCCGTAGCCATAAACCAAGCACCCAGCATAAGCCCTCCTGTCACCATATGAAAAAATGGATCTACATAATGTTGAGGATCTATCAAATATAAAACACCAGCAAACACAAAAGAAGTCAGAATGTAAGCCACGGGAATATGCCAAGTAATAATTTTCTTAAAAAGAAGTATTAATCCCCCGATTATGATCATCAAAGCTGAAATTTCACCAACAGACCCACCCATGTTACCCCACAACATTGACACGTAATCAGGTACTTGACCAGAAGCCATGATCTGGTCTATTGTCATTCCTTTCTTTAATTCCTCTTTCACTATTCCAAGCGGAGTAGGACCAGTTACTACATCAGTTAACATAGAAGCAGATTCAATTGGCTTAGGCCACGAAGTCATAGCTACGGGAAATGAAATGAGCATGAAAACTCGACCCACCAATGCGGGATTAAAGGGGTTCTTACCCAAGCCACCGAAACTCATCTTTCCAATACCTATGGCAACCAGGCTACCAACCAGCAACATCCAAATGGGTATGTTGCTAGGTACGTTCATTGCTAGCAAAACTCCTGTTACCACAGCAGACCAATCATACAACGTATTTGGTCCTTTGATCAAAAACTTCTGGATTAAGTACTCAAAAAGCATGGCAGACAAGACAGCAACTAAATAGACTATCAGAGCATTCCATCCAAACATGTAGAGAGAAATAGCTATTGACGGAAGCAAAGCAATCACTACCCATCGCATGATGCGAGGTGTATCTTCATTGGCATGAATATGAGGTGAGCCACTTACAACAAGTTTATCCATAATATCTTTATTTTGATTGAGATGCAGTTTTTAACATCATGGCAACTTTATTTTTTCCAAGCCTAACACCATCGAGTAAGGGCAGATAAGATGGACAGGTATACTGACAAGAGCCACATTCGATGCAGTCCATCACCGAACGAATTTTCATTGTTTCCCATCGTTCTTTTCGAGAAAGGTTGTATAAGAAATAAGGTTCAAGACCCATAGGACATACATCTACGCAACGAGCACAACGAATGCAAACATAGGGTTCTTTTCGCTTAGAATCAGTTTCGTTTAACACTAGAATTCCACTTGTGCCTTTAGTTACCGTAGTTTCAAGTGAATACAAAGCCTTACCCATCATAGGTCCACCATTGACAACTTTGTAAGTATCCTCTGGAAGGCCTCCAGCATGTTTGATAAGAAGATCTATCGAAGTCCCAATACGCACAAGAAAATTGCCAGAATTGACTAATGATTTTCCAGTTATCGTAACTACTCTCTCTATCAAGGGTTTATTTTTCTGAACTGCTTCATACACAGCCAATGCTGTACCAACATTTTGAACCACACAACCAACATCAATAGGCAACTTACCACTGGGAACCTCCCTATTTACAAGAGCTTTGATTAGTTGCTTTTCTGCTCCTTGAGGATACTTAACTTTTAATGGATGAATACTAATTCCGGAATAAGAAGTGGCTATTTCACTCATTCTAGCAATAGCATCGGGTTTGTTGTTTTCAATACCTACAAGAGCTTTATCTACTTGCAAGGCTTTCATCAGTATGGTAATACCTACCATAATTTCTTCCGTTCGCTCAAGCATAAGACGGTGATCAGCAGTTAAATAGGGCTCACATTCAACTCCATTGATAATCAAAAATTCTGCTTTTTTTCCGGATGGGACACTGAGCTTCACATGAGTAGGAAAAGTTGCTCCCCCCAAGCCCACAATCCCCATTTCCTTTATTTTTTCAATGATTTCGGAAGATGAAAGACGAATCTCCCGTTTTAACTCAGGAGATAGATCAATTCCATCTATCCATTCATCAACTTCCCGTGTAATAAAAATAGCAGGTTTTCTGTACCCACTAGAATCAGGGAAAGTATCGACTTTTTCAACAACTCCTGATACTGGAGAATGAACATTAGCAGAAATAAAGCCTTCTGCTCGGCCAATGAGCTGACCTGTCTTGACAACATCACCTTTTTTGACTACAGGTACGGCAGGAATACCCATGTGCTGGGTCAGAAGAACTATTACTTTGTCAGGTAAAGGAAAAATTTCAATTTCTTTTTTCTCCGTCAATTTATTTTCTTCTGGGTGAACGCCTCCCAAAACAAAAGTTTTTAGTTTCATATCATGAAAATTATGCGATTGCTTCACTGCTGTCGGTTTCTGCTTTCACCTTTCTAGGAGGAAAATTAATTTCCACAATGGCGTCGGTAGGACACGCTTCTACACACTTGCGACATAATTTGCATTTATTAAAATCAATATAAGCAAGATTCTCTGCAAGGATTATGGCGTCATAAGGACAAGCTTTAACACAAGCTCCACAGCCAATACAAGCCGTAGAACAATTCTTTCTGGCTATGGCACCTTTTTCTTTATTTACACAAGCGACATAAATGCGCTTTCCTTTTGGACCAAAATTGCGAAGCTCAATGATTTCACGAGGACAAGCTTTAACACAAGCTCCGCAAGCAGTACATTTGTCTTCGATGACTACTGGCAGACCACTTTGAGGATCGATAAAAATGGCATCGAACTTACAACTTCTCACACAGTCGCCTAATCCAAAGCAACCATGGGGACATCCACCTTCACCAGGATAAAGCAAATGAGCAAATGCACAAGTGGTTATGCCTTCATACTTTACTTTGGCTGGTGAATGATTGTAACTCCCTTGACAACGAATAACAGCTACTTTTTTCACCTGTTCCTGAGCAGTCAAACCTAAAGTATCTGCAATGTTTTTGCTGAGTTCATTCCCACCTACAGGGCAAAACAACCCATCAAGGCTCTGTGCTTTAACAATAGCCTCTGCAAAATTCTTACATCCAGCAAAGCCACAACCACCACAATTAGCCCCCGGTAATATTTCAGCAACCTGCTCAATTCGAGGATCTTCTTCTACCTTAAATTTTTTTTCTACAAAAAAAATGACCGCTCCAAAAAACAAACCCAATAATGCCAAAACAACAACAGCAATTAAAATTACATTCACGTCAGTGTGTTTTTCGATGCAAATGTAAAAATGTTTTTAAGATTCGCAAAAACTGATTACCATCATATTTTTACTTTAATCTTCAGTAAGACCTGCCCCATGTTTACGGATTCTTCCTTCTTTTTTCCATTTCCTATGGATTTGATCAAGGATTCCATTGATAAAAACCTTGCTCTTATCTGATCCAAAGGTTTCACCTATCTCTATATATTCATCAATAGTCACTTTAGGTGGTATGGTAGGAATAAATAGAAATTCCGTCATCGCCATCTCGAGCAGCAATCTGTCGACAATCAACATACGCTCCAAATCCCAATTTTTCAAAATACTTTGTAATTCAACTTCAAATTCTCTTCTATGCAATATAGTTTTTTCGAATAGAATTTCTACAAATTCCAGGTCAGATATTTCGCCCAAGTCCTGAGCCGGTTTCAAAGCAGGAGGAACTTTAGTGGTTTCAATGTCTAATGGATTATAATCACACATCCATCCATACACAACTAGACCAGTATAATTTAAATCAAAACCCCATTCCACGTAAAAACTTTCTAAAAAATCTTTTATGAGTCCAGCATAAGCAATTTTTTTCTTAAAAAGCCGGGCTGCAAATTTTCGATGATAATCAAAAGAATCTTCCGACGAATTCATATATGCTTGATAAGCTTTCCAAGATAAGACATCGAAAAAGATTCTTCTGAAAATTTCATAATCCCAAGTAAGAGAAAATTTTTGTATTTCTTTCTGTACGAATGCATTATTTTGTAAATGAACTATTAATGGATTGTGCAAAAATTTTAAGTTTGGATTTAGATCTTCTGGAGTGGGCAGTAGTTTTTTCTTATTCTCTTCTAACATAAAAGCATAAAAATCTATAAACTTAAGATAAGAATCAATCTGATGCACAATAAGCTGATAGATTCTCTCAAAACTCTTATGTAACCATTTCTTTCCTTTCTCAAGATCCGCTATTTCCTGCATCACGAAAGCATACAGCACTTGAAAAGTTTTGATTCGATGAAGCCGTCGACTAAGCATAGCAAGTATTTTTACAAAATTAGATGAATTTGAATCTCAGCGATAATAATTTTTTACAAAACCTTGTGCTTCTTTTTTTCCAGTCAATATCTGAAAAAATCCGGTCAAAGTTCCCAATCCATATGCTGAGATTTGAATGAAAATTGCCAAGACTGACATGATTGAAATTTTGACGCTATGGTATCGGAAAAAAGATTCAATCATGGCTACGCTCAAAATAAAAAGTATTAAAAGCAACAAAAAATATAAAAAGAATTTACCCCACCAGAAAAAAATAGATACAATAGCCGTTACAAAAACCAATAAAACAAACGATGCAGGTATGAGATGAATCCATTTTAACATGGATTTGTGCCTTTTCCAAAGATTAATGCGAGCAACACCCCAGTTAAAAATTTGTTTGAAAAATTTTTTCCATGAGGTACGTCGCTTGTGATACACATAGGCATCTGCTATTAACCCTACTCGAAAGCCATGTTCATAAATACGGGCAGAATAATCCATATCTTGCCCATGCCTCAGTGATGACATGCCCCCTATGCTTTTCCATACTTTTCGTGAAATCCCCATGTTGAAGCTACGAGGATAAAATTTCTTCTGCAGCGATCGCCTCGATCCTCTTGTGCCAGCTGTACCAATAAAAGAGGTCATAGCATAATTAATTGCTTTTAGAAGGGGGGGGAAAGATGGATGGTCCGTATCTGGCCCACCAAAAGCATCTACAGGATTAATTTGAAGGTATTCATCGATTTTTTTTAGCCATTGTGATGGCAAAATAACGTCAGAATCAACAAACAAAAAGTACTCTCCTTGAGCTTCCTGCATCCCACGGTTCCGTGCTGAACCAGGTCCTTCATGATTTTGTACTATATATTTCAAGGAGAAAGGTACTTTATCTTGATATTCTTGCACAATTTCGAACGTATTATCCGTAGAACCATCATCAACAATAATCAACTCAAATTTCGTAGGATCAAATTCAAGCTGCAAAGCTGAATCGAGTAGCTCTCGTATTTCATCTGCTCTGTTATACGTAGCCACAATGATGGAATATTTCATAGATGAAAATAAGTTTCAAGATTAAACTCTTTTTCTTTAAAACGATCAGTACGTATGAACATCTCCTGCCATATTGCTATGCCCACAAGAATCCACAAGAAATTGTAATGCCATCTTAGCCGAGGAGATGGTCTTGCATGTAATATTTTTTGAATGAAAGCATAATTAAAAATGCCTTGTTGGTCGACAAAAGATGGAGTTAAAATTTTTTCTGCTACATTTTTGAGGTCTTTCTGAAACTGCAAATATGGATTGACAGTAAATCCCCATTTCTTCTTTCGTAAGATCGGTTCCGGGAGGTGTCCTTCCATTGCTTTCCGGAAAAGATATTTCGTCTGGTTTCCTTTCATTTTCAAGTGAACAGGTATCGAAAAAGCAAAATTAACTAAATCTATGTCAAGAAAAGGAACTCTTTCTTCCACCCCGTGAGCCATGGACATTCGATCTTCGGTAAGCAAATAGTCGTTGACCATTTTCGAATGAAATTCAACAAAAAAAACTTGATCAAGAGGATCAAAATTCTCAGCGAGGTTGAACAAAGGTGCAAATTCCTCCCGTATCCGTTTGATTTCTGATTTAAGTCGAAAAGACACCGATGGATGATAGATCGTATCGAAATATGCTTCATCGTAATCCCATGCATTACGTAAAATCAAATAAGTCCGTTCGATTTGGCCAGTTGCGAGCAACATTTGAATTCCTCTTCTGTATTCATCCAGTTTGATCCAACCTGGATATTGCTGAAGTTTAAAGAGAAAATCCGACTTCCAACGACCAAGGCGTTGCATCCATTTAGGTATGGTCTTATGAAGTTTGCGCAATGGATATATATAACGGTGAATGTCGTACCCCCCAAATAACTCGTCCCCTCCAAGCCCTCCAAGAGCCACTGTAATGTATTGACGAACAAATTCGGATAAATGATAACCTTGTAATAAGTTAATCTTCGGTTCCTCGGCATGCCAAATCACCGCAGGAAATTTTGTCAAAGGTTCTAGTTCTAAAGTAAGAGTATGGTGTTGAGTCTGAAAATGTCGTGCTACTATTTCGGCATCGGTAAATTCATCGGTTGGTTCATTGAATCCCAGCGTAAATGTGTGAATATCACTCACACCGAGCTCGTACATCTTTTGCACGATGGTCGATGAGTCCATTCCTCCAGACAAATATACTCCTAAAGGCACATCCGAAATTAATTGCCTACTTACAGCTTGTCGTATATAAAAATGAATACCATCTACGGCTTCTTCTTCCAATAGATGGATGTTAATATGAGGGGACAAGCACCAATATTTTTTCAATTCAATGTCAGAACCATTGAAAACAAGGTAATGTGCAGGGGGAAGCCTATAAATTCCCTCGAACAATGTTTCATTCGACTGATGATACCTGAGATTTATCTGCTGATGAAGGGCACAAAAATTAATTTTTCGTGGTACAGCTGGATGAAGCAATATGGCTTTTTGTTCGCTAGCAAAAATAAAACGTTTTCCATCAAAATAATAATGCAAAGGTTTTACACCAAAATGATCTCTTGCCAATATAAGCTTATTTTCTTTTAAGTCAAGAAGGGCAAAAGCAAAAATTCCATTAAGCCGTGATAAAAAAGAAATTCCTTCATCTTCATAAAGATGAACGAGTATTTCTGTATCTGTTTTTGTATAAAACACGTGGTTTTTTCGAATAAGCTCCTTACGTAAATCAGCAAAATTGTATATTTCTCCATTAAATATCACTGCAATAGAACGGGTTTCATTAAAAATAGGCTGACTTCCAGTATTGAGGTCTATAATGGAGAGACGTCTGTGCCCAAGATAAAAATTCCCATGACGGAACCGCCTAGCTTCATCCGGTCCACGGTGTGCAAGTAGGTCCAACATAGACGATAAGAGCGAATCCCCATCATCGATTGAATCGTAAAAACCACAAATACCGCACATGGTATGCAAAATTAGCAATAAATAAAAAACCGCCCCGAAGGGCGGTTGTAAAAGGTCCTACTTCTTATCTTATAATAATCAAAGGAATCTTAGCTTCGATTTGATTGCTACAGAGATGAATAAAGTACTGACCTGCAGGATATGAACCAACATTCAAACGAATGGGTGTTCCATCCAAAGCAACAATAGCAGAATACATAACATCACCTCTGAGAGAAACCACCGTGAGATTATAATCTCCTACTTCAATCTTATCAAATTGCAGATAAATGTTATCTGAAGCAGGATTAGGATAAATCCTGATAGTGGGCATTTCATCAGTTAAACCAACTGGAACTACGTAGAAAATAACAACGGTGGAATCAGTAGTTGAACATAAACCTTCATTTGTGACAATGACTTTCACATGCAATGTATCGGGAACTGATGAAACTAAATTTATGGTCTGAGTAGTATCTGTTAAAGAATTATTCACAAACCATTGATAACTAGCACCAGGATTCCCAGCATCTAAATTCACAGTATCATTCACTTCTGATGTAACAGTATTAGGCAAATTAACCACAGGATATGGAATAACCATTACGGTCGCATTCTTTGAATCTTCGCAATAGAAAGCATTTCTCACATGGAAAGTAAAGGTTGTTGTAGTATTCAATAGAACATTGGTAATTATATTACTATCTGGCAAAGTCATAGGCGGATTGCTCGTCCAATAGACTGTTGCAGGAAGAGTATCAGAAAATTGACCATATAAGTTAATGTAATCTACATGACAATCATTGCCATAAGATGAGACAAAAAGAAATCCTAGATAGAAATTGGTATTTTGCAAAACTGAAGGCAACGATAAATCTACGTTAATCCACTGATCGGAAGTACCGTATCTAGTGACAGAGTCAATATTAAACCATGAATTTTTATCAAAAGAATATTGTATAATCATTCTATCGGGATCATTTGGATATCCATCATCGTTGGTCCAGTAAAAACTGAGATGTAAATTAGAAAAGTTGAACGTATTAATCACAGGAGTAATTAAACGTGCCATATTACCATCACTTATAGAATAGGAATTAAATCTTAAAAAGCGATTTCCATGTTGAGGTGTAAAACCTGTTGGATAAGAACTACTTGTTACGTAATAAAAAGTAGCATTTACTCCGTTTCCATCAACATCGGTCTGAGCTACCCACCCTGTTGGTAACGCTCCAGATTCAAAACTTTCAGACAATAAAGTATCAACATACGAATATGAAGTATTATAATAACCATGCAAATCGATAAGCGTACCCTCACAAACTTTCAAAGCTGAAGCTACAACAGAATCTATAACAGGAAAAACATTACCCACCGTAATTAACTTATCAGTGTGTGTTTTGCAACCATTATGAGGTCCTCCAGACAAATCTTCAGCAATTAATGTATAAATGGTATTCACAGTCGGAGCAAAAGTTGCAATGTTTCCAGTTACATTGCCGGGCAACCATGTATATGAATAACCAGCATTAGGGCTTGAAGCTTGTAATAGCACGTTTTGCCCAGTACAAATCGTGTCAACGCTAATTATAGAAACTGGTGGTGCTGAAACATAGGTAACAGGTACCTTAACACGGAAACTATAGCAAAAACTTTGTACATTAAATCCAAATTTCGGCCTCCGGCTTAAAGTTGATGTGGCTGTTGTAACTGCACACAGAGTCGATGCTGGTTGGTTATCTGCCCTATAATAAGCTTCGGCTACGTAAGGTGTATTATCATATTTAACATGGGAAGAAGTACCACCAGTATTATTATTGCTCCAACAAAATTCAATTACTAAATTGGATGTCCCATCCCAATAAAAGGGATTTGTGAAAGTAATAGTATTAACTCCTACTACTGGGGTAAACGATGAGACAGCATAAACCTGTTGTAAACCAGAAACAAAGGTTGTCGTCATTGCATTTTGAGATGTAGTTCCCATGCTTAAAGTAAAATTTTGATAAGGTACCCCAACAGAGGTAACTTCAAAAGAAATAGAATTAATGTTACCACCAGTGAATCCAACTGACTGCAACTCGGATGCCAGGATCAAGTACTGAGTTTTAAGACCACCATAAAGATGATAAAATGGACTTTCATAACTTGTACTGGTTAAGGAACCCGCACCTATTGCAATATTAGAGCTAGTCATCGTCCATGCTGATGCGTAAAAAGCTGTATCAGAAGAGATAGTGGGGACTTGAAAAACATTTCCTGAATTCAAAAAAGTACCTCCCACTGGGGCGCTGAACCACGAAATTCCTGTTCCAGGATTGCCTGTTGCGGTTATGCTAATGACTTGCTCTCCACAAACAGAACCAGAGGTATAGGATAATACTTTGTTCTTAAAGTCTATCAGAACAGGAATAGAAGCTACCGTATCAGGGCCAGCTTTACATATAGTGACACAACGATAGAAAGTGGGTTCACCAGGAGTAACCACTACATTCGGACTATTTCCAGGTATATTTATAAAATTAACACCATCAATTGATTTTTGCCACTGATAAACAACACCTGTGCCCGAAGTGGGAGCAATACTGAGAGTCACAGAGTTTCCTAAACAAATGCTATCTTGGCTGGCTAACGTATTACCTTGCACAGGTGCAGTGCACGTATAAATGGGTATACCAGTAAATTCATCTGCTCCTATATCTGGTGATTGTGGGTGACGAGGCTGACCATCTATATCTGTTACAACCGACGTCAAAGGAATTCCTCCCTCATCAGCAAAAGTGGGAACATTGGTCTTGACATGTAAATCATAAGGTGAAACAGCTACATTAATAAAAGGAGTAAGTTCAGTTTGACTCATACTTTCACGCGGAGATACAAAAAGCTTAAAATTATTAAAATTATTAAAATTATTGGTTCCATCAGAGTAATAGAAGCAATTTGCAGCAAATGCATTAACATAAAATATATTGTAATTAGAAGAAGTAGCATAAGTACTAATAGTGGTTCCGCTTCGTCGGTATGCAACTGTTAAACCTGTACCCATGGGAGTAGAATTATTAATTATGATATTGTTAATTATTTCAACAGATGGGCCAACATCAGCAAAAATTGCAGATGTCCCAAAATTGGTTGCCGAAGGAGCAGTTGCATCAAGATAAATGCTATTGTTATATAGTTTTACACTTGTTGCAGAAGAAGTAATCTGAACGCCACGAACAGCATTGGTATTATTAGCCACATTCGGACTGTAAAGTTCAGTGATTATGTTATTCTGAATCACAGAATTTCCACCATTAACATAAATGCCCACCACCGTAGGAGAAGTATTAGTCGAGCGTAAATTTTGAATTGTATTTCTATTTACAAATAAATTTGTACCGGAGATCGATAATCCATAAAGAATAGAACCAGAGGTCTGCAAGTTAGAAATCTGATTTTTTTCAATAGTAGCATTGGCTAAGTTCGATACGAAAATTCCATATAAATTTCCTCCTGCCGTAATGTTAGTATTTCCAATAACATTGGAGTCAATGATAGCTGTTTGGCCACTTTGAACATTGACCAGGTATGAAGTACCTGTACCAACTGTAATGTTATTAAATTGATTAAGACGTACAAGATGATTATGACCAGAAGCAGTATAAGTATATATGCCATAAAAAGATGAACTACCAGCAATTGTTATATTATTGAATGCATTATTCACAATATTTTCCCAACCAGAACCAGGACTACCAAGGTTATAGTAGCCATATGTAGTTCCAGAAGTTGCTGTTCGATTAAATAAAGTCACCTGATTTCCAGAGATAGTTTTATTAAGCGTTCCATTGCTAGAGTATATGAAATAAACAGATCCAGTTGACGAGAAATTATTACCTTGAAAAATGTTACTTAAGTAAGTTTCATTATTTACCGTATTACCATTGTAAATATAGTAAGTCACGCTATTGACTGATGTGTTACCTAATAAGATAAAATTATTGTTAACAGTTAAATTACCTAATACACCGGAAGAAAAGAAAATACCGTATAATGTAGATGTGTGGTTATTGCTTACAATGTTGTTGTTGGTAACAGCAAGATCGCGAGCATAAATGTAATAAATTCCATAGGTTGCTGAAGCATTTCCACCTCCATAGTTCCATACAGCACACCGATCTATGGAAATTGCAGAATCACATAAATTGGCGCTGTTGAATCCTCTCACGTATATTCCTGCATGGGTTTGGACTATAGTGTCTCGACTCAAAAATATGTTTTTATTTTTTCCAGACGGAACCGATACGGTTACACCTGTTGCAGAAGATGGACTTGTTGTTCCGTTGCCTATGTAAATTCCCATTACATACCCACTAGATCCACTTGTCATTTGAATTTTTGAGCCTTCTATCAAAATATTCTGACATCCATTGGTTCCATCAGGTTTGTGAGTCAGTATTCCATATTCAATTCCCTGATTTAATGATGCAATATCAATTCCCCTCCATGTTAAATAATCAGTCCCACTAAACTGAATTACAGCGTCTCCATATCCTCCTAAAATAGATGTGCTAACACTACCCCCATCCGTTCGCTGAATTTTTGGCTTAGGTCCAATTCCATCCCAAGTAAATTCAATTGGTTTAGCTGCAGTACCTGTAGCAGTAAGGAGCAACACATTTGTTATAGACTCTACATAGCCACCTTGAACAATAAATGTAACGCCCCCTTGTCCGACACCGTAGGTGTTCAAACTATCAAAGGCGGAAGCTATGGTGGGGTAATTGGCACTAGGAATGTTTCGCACCCCTGCAATTTGCGCTTGCATAACCACAACAATCACCGCCCCTAATAAAAAACTCCATTTTTTCATAAACATTTGTTTTAATGTTGAAGCAAATTTATGATAAATTATTAAATTGTCAATTAAAAAATCTATCCAACAACAGATTTATATCCACACTTGAATCAAGTGACAAACAACATACTCCCTACTATGTGCCTTGAAAAATGCTACTAATTTTACCATGAATCATGGAAAATTATTAGTAAACAATTACAGCACCATGGAAATGAAAATGGTTTTTATCTATTTCTTTAGTTTATTCTTTTACTGATTGTAAAAACTTCATGTATATTTGCTCTGATGAAGAGAAAAGTAATTTTTTTGTTCACATTCCTCCTTTCGTTCCTATTGACGAAACCACAAAATAAAAAAGAGACTCAACCTATATACCTTGACTCTATGAAAATCTGTATGAATATTATGTTCAATGCCCATTTCGACATGGAACGCCTTAAAGCACATGAACAATTCAGACGTTACTTTTTGCAAAATATTCGACGAGATGATGTTTTCAACATCAATTTTGATTCATTGCCAATTATTACATGGGTTTCACCCTCGGATGAACAATTTCGAATTTTCACCTATGCCTTCCCTCTTGAAGATAATGCTCGGTACGAAATATATGGTTACATGGTCATTCGAGGTAAACCTAACAAAGTCGTTGAACTAAAAAACATCAAACTTTCACCTTCTGAAAATCCAGAAAAAACCATATTAAAAAATGGTAATTGGTACCCTGCCGTATATTACCAGCTTGTCGAAGAAAAATATAAGGGCGAAAAATATTTTTTGCTCATAGGATGGAACGGAGAAAACCCATTCTATCGTGAGAAAATTATTGAAACACTTGGGTTTGATTTTCACGGAATGCCCGTTTTTGGTAAAAATTATTTTAAAGGTAAAGGATATGGCCAAAAAAAGCGGATTATTCTCAGGTATAGCCCTGAAGCACTAGTGATTGCTCGATATCAATCGATCACTTATCGCTTAATTACTACCACACGAAAAGAAAAAAAACAAAAAAAAGATAAAAAGAACAAAAACGATTTTCAAGCCCAAAAGGGTTGGACAAAAAAAACTACAATTAAAGAAATTAATGAAAATCTTGTGGTATTTGATAATCTGGCACCAATTGCTAAGGATTTTGAAGGAATGTTCTCATTTTATTTCCCTCGCGACGATATGATGAATGGCCTTCGTTTCAAAAAAGGCAAATGGGAACATGTACCACTTACTAACATAGTAGTTGAAAGAAACACCCGAAAAGTTGAACATGGCATTACACCTCCTGACTGGAAGAAGTATTAGCTTTTTAAGCAAATCTTTGCAATTTTCATGAATTATTTTTTTACCAAGACATGCGGCAAAACTTCGTACATTTCATCAACATAATGAAAGATTAGCCCTTCAAGATAGTGTTTTTCAATCTCTTCGACGTTGGCCCTGTTTTCACTAGAAAGAATAATATGCTTGATACCAGCACGTTTGGCAGCAAGAATCTTTTCTTTAATCCCTCCAACTGGTAAGACCTTACCACGTAATGTGATTTCACCTGTCATAGCAACATCCGTACGAACAGGAATGTTTTTAAAAAGACTAACCAATGACGTAAAAATAGTTATACCAGCCGAGGGACCATCTTTAGGCGTAGCCCCTTCTGGAATATGTACATGCACATTATATTTTTCAAAATCATCTTCACTGATACCAAGTTCTGCTGCGTTGGCTTTGATGTATTCATAAGCCAAGGTTACTGATTCTTTCATCACATCACCAAGATTACCAGTCATGGTGATGTTGCCCTTACCTTTACTGAGAGAAGATTCAATAAAAAGAATTTCGCCTCCATAAATAGTCCATGCCAATCCAGTTGCGAGCCCCACCATAGGTTTTTTAAGTGCTTTCTCCTTCTGGAAAATGGGGATACCTAAGAAAACTGGTATGTCTTTAACCTTAATTGTTCCCATCTTTTCACCTTGCACATAACGCGCTGCATAACCTCGAATAATCTTAGCAATATTTCTTTCAAGCATTCTTACACCTGATTCTCGTGTATAGTCGCAAATGATTCTCGATATGACGGTTGGAGTAAATTTTAACCCACTGTTTTCCATGCCGTTTTCAATTAGTTGTTTGGGAACAAGGTGTCTCATAGCAATCTGAACTTTTTCTTCCTGAGTATAACCACTAAGTTCTATGATTTCCATACGATCCCGCAAAGCAGGATGAATTGTTGTCAAAGTATTGGCGGTTGCAAGAAAAAAAACTTTTGAAAGGTCATACTCAATTTCCAGGTAATTATCATAAAAATTGGTATTCTGTTCAGGATCAAGAATTTCAAGAAGAGCTGCTTGAGGATCACCTTGCACGTTCATGCCTGCCACTTTGTCAATCTCATCTAGCACGAACAACGGATTGGAAGATTTGGCTTTACGTATGCCTTGTATGATTCGGCCAGGCATAGCACCAATGTACGTTTTTCGATGACCCCTAAGCTCAGCTTCATCCCGTAAACCTCCCAATGACATTCTTACATATTTTCTTCCCAAGGCTCGAGCAATGGATTTGCCCAATGATGTTTTACCTACTCCAGGAGGTCCTACTAAACATAAAATAGGAGATTTAAGTTCCTTTTTGAGTTTCAAGACAGCCAAAAATTCAATAATACGTTCTTTAACTTTTTCCAAGCCAAAATGATCCTCATCCAAAATTTTTCTTGCATGAATTATGTCGAAATTGTCTTCAGTATACTCGTTCCAAGGCAAATCAACTAGAAAATCTAGATAGTTTAGCTGGATGCTGAATTCAGCTGCCATAGGATTCATCCTGCGAAGTTTTGCCAATTCTTTTTCAAAAGCTTCCTTAACTCGATCGTCCCATTTTTTCTGGGCAGCCTTTTTCTCAATTTCCTGTATTTCTTGTTCATGGGGAGCACCACCTAGTTCTTCCTGAATAGCTTTTAGTTGCACATTTAAAAAATAGTCTCTTTGCTGTTTATCGATGTCACTTTTAACTTTTTCATGAATTTTTTCTTTGATCAGAATAAATTGATAATCTTTTTCAAGGTATTTAAGTATTTCAGTAGCAAGAGCTTCATAATCATCAATTTCTAGCAATTTTTGCTTCTCTACATGTGAAATCTTTAAGTTGGAAGCAATCACATTCAATAAAAAAACCGGATTATCAATTTTTTGTATTGAAGTATAAACGGATTGATCGCGTCCTTCGGGATCATGCTGTGCAATGTTTTGAATCGTTTCTTTAATGCTAGTTATGAGAATTTGAAAGTTAATATCATCAAGAATTTTATAATTAATTTCTCTATCCAAAGTTTCGATACGAGCCTTGTAAAAAGGTTCTTCTTGAACAACGGAAAGAATGCGGAATCGGTTTTTTCCTTGTACAATAGCAGTAACGGTATTGTCAGGCATTTTGAGGATCTTGAGCACATCTGCCAAAGTGCCAACTGAAAAAATGTCAGAAGGAGTAGGATTATCTATGTTAGCATCTACTTGCGCTACAATCCCAATAATGGTTTTAGTTTGCTCAACAGTTCGAATGAGTTCAAGCGATTTACGTCTGCCAATCGTAATGGGCATAATAATGCCAGGGAAAAGTACAGTATTACGTAGGATCATAATGGGCACTTCGTCATCCACTGATTCTTCCAATAAATTCAAATTCTCTTGAGTAGTGGTCAAAGAAATGAAATCTTCATTCACAGGATCATGAGTCTGTAAATCAAATAAATCGAAATCTTTCTTCATAGAACAGTACTTAAACTTGCTTTTTACTTTCAATTAAAATGCCAGAAACTATTTTCTCTCGTTTCTCTCTAGATCGAAAATATGAGTTAGCACTTTTTTTTCCGTTTCAGAAAGACTAAGACCTCGCCGTTCTTTCATACGTTCTATACTAAGAAAGGCTTTCTCCAACTGATACACAATATATTTACCCGGCTCACCCCAAGTAAAAGAAGGAATAAAATTTTTATGAAATCCACTTCCATATAAATTGCAACTCACACCAATGACAGTTCCTGTGTTAAACATCGTATTGATAGAACATTTGGTATGATCTCCCATGATAAGTCCGCAAAATTGTAAACCGGTTCGTATAAAAGATTTTTCAACATAACTCCATAGTTTTACTTCGTCGTACGTATTTTTTAGATTGCTATTATTGCTATCTGCCCCAATATTACACCATTCACCAATCACAGCATTACCAATAAAACCATCGTGTGCTTTGTTGGAAAATCCCAAAAATACACTATTATTTACTTCTCCACCAACTTTGCAATATGGGCCAAGTGAGGTTGGACCGTAAATTTTTGCTCCCATTTTAAGAACTCCATGCTCGCCCAAAGCAAAAGGTCCACGAATGGAGCAATTTTCCATAACTTCAGCATCTTTACCAATATAAATCGGTCCCGTTGAAGCATTTAAAATGGAAAACTCTACCCGTGCTCCCTCTTCTATAAAAATGTTTTTCTCATTCAAACTTTTATTTCCTGCTGAAAGATGAGCAGATGTCCTGCCACGAGTTATTAGATTAAAATCAAAACGAATCCCAACATCAGCTTTCGAAAAAATATCCCAAGAATAATTAATTTTATCAGCCCGTGTAATATTTTTTTTTGAAAATTTTGGTATAAACGGTTGAGGGTCAAAATAATCATTAAAATTTAAATTTATTTTTCCTAGTTCTTGGACAAAGGCAATCAAGTTTTGATTTTCATCTAAAAGCACATCATCGTGCCCAAGTTGTACGATTTTTTCTGCCAGTTGAATATCAGGAAGGTAAGACCCGTTCACTAAAATACAATCGCCATGCTCCATGGAAATTGGATATAACTCTCGCAAATATATAGGCGATAAAACCTCAATAGTAATATTGGGCAAAATTTTACACCAACGTTCATAAATAGTTAATATACCCACACGCAAAAAACTGACGGGTCTTGTAAATGTTAGAGGTAAAAGGTGTAACCTTTCTTTTCCGTCAAATAAAACAATTCTAGTTTGCAAGGATGGGTCAATTTTTCTTATTCTTCGTCGAATTGACTTTTATAATGCTTTTTGTACTTACTCATAAATTTATCCACACGGCCAGTAGTATCAACCAATTTCATCTTACCTGTAAAAAAGGGATGAGACGTGTTTGATATTTCTAGTTTAACAAGGGGATACTCTTTCCCATCCTCCCATACAATGGTTTCTTTGGTTTGTGCCGTGGAACGAGTAAGAAACGCGTAATTGTTTGATACATCCTTAAAAACTACTAGTCGATAATTTTCTGGATGAATTCCTTTTTTCATACGATGATCTCCATTTTGAGTTTGCAAAGTTAATACTTTTTTGTTTTGTAAATAAAAATTTTTCATACCTTTGCAAAGCTGAAAACTTACTTGCTTTATGAAAAGAACGTACCAACCTTCAGTTAGAAAAAGAAGAAACAAGCACGGTTTCCGCAAAAGAATGTCGACCCTCGATGGTAGAAAAATCCTTGCTAGAAGGCGTGCAAAAGGCAGGAAAAAACTAACCGTATCGGACGAGAAAATTCGTAAATATTAAAAGCTGTATCATATCACCATCTTCTACTATCTAGCAGTGATGAAGCTCTATTAAAGATGGGCAAAAAGAAGTTGCAGCGTTTTGCCGAAAATAAGACATTTTCTCACGTATTTGAGTGTAGCTATGACAAACTGGTACCTCATGGTTTTCCTTTAAAAGGATTCTGGCAGAAAAATTTTTTCAACAACAACAATCCCATCATTTTAGAATTAGGATGTGGTAAAGCAGAATATACCTTGAGTTTAGCTCAGATTTTCCCTAAATTCAACTACATTGGCGTCGATCAAAAGGGAGCTCGATTGTGGAAAGGTGCTAAATATGTGCAAGAAAAAGGTCTCACAAATGTGGCTTTTATTCGATCCCAAATTGGCTTGTTACCCTACTGGTTTGATCATAACGAAGTGGAAGAAATGTGGATAACTTTCCCAGATCCACAGCCTGGCGGTAGAAAAAACAAGAGGCTGACATCTTACCGATACCTCCAGTTTTATCGTCAATTTCTCAAAGATCATGGAAAAATTCACGTAAAAACTGATAATGAAGAAGTTTTTTATGATTTGACTCATCTTTGCCAACAAAGTAACTTTCCTATTTTATTCCAAAGTGATGATATTGACAAACTTCCACACAATTTTCTCTTGCACGATATTCAAACTTATTATGAAAAGATGTGGCGACAACAAGGGAAAAAAATTAAGTATATTTGCTTTGCCCTACCTCATCAAGATGAAGGCTGGGAGTAAAAAAGATTTTTTCGAACTCGTATGGGAAGTGGTGAAAAAAATACCACAGGGGAGAGTCACTACCTATGGAGCCATCGCACGATATCTTGGCTCTGGTCTATCGGCTCGAGTAGTAGGATATGCTTTAAATGCTTCCAAGCGTTCGAAGGACTTTATTCCTGCCCATCGTGTCGTGAACCGCAATGGCGTTTTGACAGGTAAGCACCATTTTGGTAGCCAATATGCTATGGAAACACTTCTCCGTATGGAAGGTATTGAAGTAGAAAACGACCAAATAGTACGTTTCAAGGAACTTTTATGGGATCCCCTTGAAGAATTAAAAAATGAGTAATAATATCGTTCTTTTTTTTGGTAGTTTTAATCCACCTCATGTCGGACATTTTGTTTTAGCTAATTATGTTTTAAACCTTCCTTATGTCAATGAGGTTTGGTTTGTAGTATCACCTCAAAATCCTTTAAAAAACTCATCCAGTCTAGCACCCGCTCGTACCCGTCTCGAAATGGTTAGAAGGGCCATCGGTAATTTTCCATATTTCAAACCTTGTGATATTGAGTTTTATTTACCCCCTCCCCACTATACTATTCATACGCTTATTAAATTAGAAGAAAAATACTCAGATAAAACTTTTTACTTGCTTATGGGTTCAGACAACCTCCAAACTTTTCATAAATGGAAATCCTATCAGACCATTCTAGATTATTATCATATTCTTGTTTATCCACGAAAAGGTTTTGAAAACAACCCTTACCCATCTCAAAAAAACATCATAATTTTAGATGGACCCCTTTTGGAATTAAGTAGTAGTTACGTTCGTGAACTTATCAGCCAGAAGAAAAATTTTCGTTTTATGGTCCCTGAGCCAGTTTATCAAATGATTGTGAAAGAAAACTTGTATTTTTAAAAAAAACTATCTTTGTGGTAACAAAAAATAATTTTTATGAAAAAAACATTTTTGTTATTGGTAAGTATTTTGATTTTGGGTCATTTGTCATTAAAATCCCAAAATTCTCTGGTTGAGTATAATAATGAGGTGATTTATTATTATACTTTGCTAGATAATAATATTAGTCTTCTTTATACAAAAATTTTCGATGAAAAGGTAACTGTAGATGATTTGAAAAAGCAATACAATTTTTGTAAAAAAATTGTAAAATACAGTGGTTCGACTGTCAATAACCTGAAATCTATTCCACAAGATAAATACTTTCTGTCATCAGTTAAACAATTTTATAACATTGTAAATTCAACTCTTGAAAATGAATTCAAAAAAATCATAGAATACTACGACCAGCCATGGCAAGATCATTTTAGCGAGAAAATTACTAACTTAGCAGAAACGGCTGCTCAAAAGATCATTGAAGGAGAAAACAAAGTAATTCAATCCCAACAAAAATTTGCTAATGATAATGACATGAAGCTTGAATGAGAAAATACATAAAAAAATAAAGTTTTTATCTTTTTAAAAAAAGTTAATATTTTTGCAAAGCTTATAGGGCCCATAGCTCAGTTGGTTAGAGCAACTGACTCATAATCAGTAGGTCCCAGGTTCAAGTCCTGGTGGGCCCACTTGTCTTATAAAGAACTCATTCTTCGTACGGAAATCATGCCTTCAATTTTCGAAAGTTCATCAATGAGTTGTTGCAGATGTTTGGTATCGTGTACGTAAAGTGAGATTATACCTGAAAATTTTCCTTCCGTAGCTTCGATATTAAGAGCACGAATATTTAAGTTGTTTTCTTCTGAAATGATCCTACTAATATCTCTTAAAATACCTATCCGATCGATACCTTCTACTGCAATGAATGTCTTGAATTCAATGCTATTACTTTTTTGCCATTTAACCTTTTTGATTCTGTCTCCAAATTGCGACGAAAATTTCAAAGCTTGTGGACAATTTGACCTGTGTATTTCCAGTTTATTTTGGGCTGTTACGCATCCAACTATAGGATCACCTGGAATGGGGTGACAACACGGAGAAATGACATAAGATATTTCCGCTGTTGTATCTAGATCGATAGTTTCGTCTTTTTTTTGTTTGGAAGCAGAAGTACGTTTAAGAAAAGGCATTCGAATATATTTAAGCCACTTATTTCTGCCATATGCTGAAGCAAACCCCCTGAGAGTTTTTGAATCTATTTTTCCATTAAATGTATCCAAATAAACTTTCTGATAATCATTTTCGTATCCAAGATAACGAGACAACTTCAGGAGTTGCCCTTCGTTAAAAGGGAGGCCTATCTCTGCAAAAATTTTTTCAAGTTTCGCTTTCCCCTGTTCCATTTGAGCTCTTTTGACATCTTTAAGATATTGCTTAATAAGAGATCGAGCTTTTGGCGTAACTACCCATAAAAGCCATTCTTCGCGAGGATGTTGATTGTCGCTGGTCAAAATTTCGACCTGATCACCGTTTTTCAATTGAAAATTGAGTGGCACCAAATGATGATTCACCTTTGCACCAATGCATCGATGACCAACATCAGTATGAATAGCATATGCAAAATCAATAACAGTTGAACCTTTGGGCAATGTTTTCAGTTCACCTTTGGGTGTAAAAACATAAATCTCCTCCGAGGCAAGAGTAATCTGAAATTCATCCAAAAAATCCAGTGCATTAGATTCAGGTTTTTTAAGCAATTCATTGATTTTAACCAACCAATGGTCGAGAGAATTTTCATCATTTTGGTTTTCTTTATACTTCCAATGCGCTGCATATCCACGCTCAGCAACTTCATTCATCCGTGTTGATCGTATTTGGACTTCCACCCATTTACCTGTATGACTCATGACGGTTATATGTAAAGCTTCGTAGCCATTAGGTTTGGGTACAGAAATCCAATCTCTTAGCCGTTCTGGGTTGGGTGTGTAAATTTTAGTTACCACAGAATATGCCAGCCAGCAAGCAGCCACTTCATCTGCTGGAGGAGCATTAATAATGATACGAATAGCAAATATGTCATACACTTCTTCGAATGGAACACCCTTCTTATTCATTTTGTTCCATATAGAAGCAATGCTTTTAGTTCGACCATAAATTTCAAACGGATAAGGAAGAGTTTGCTTTAATTTTTCTTCAATGGGTTTAATAAAATCACGTATAAATTGACTTCGAGCTTCTTCCGTTTCCTGGAGTTTCTTTCCGATGGATTGATATACTTCAGGATCTGTATACTTTAACACCAAATCTTCAAGCTCTGATTTTATGTTGTAAAGGCCAAGTCTATGAGCCAACGGAGCATAAATGTTAGAAGTTTCTCCACAAATTTTAATTTGTTTCTCTAAAGGCATAGCATCTAATGTCCTCATATTATGCAATCGATCTGCAAGTTTTATCAAAACAACTCGTATGTCTTCTGAAAGTGTTAGGAGAATTTTTTTATAAGTTTCTATCTGTTGAGTTGTAGAAAGTTCCTGATGATCTACGAGTGAAGCAATTTTGGTCAAACCTTCCACGATAATAGCTACCTTCTTGCCAAAAATCGATTCTATTTCTTCGATAGTTCGATCAGTATCTTCCACCACATCATGTAAAAGTGCACTTATGATGGAAGTAGTTCCTAGTCCTATTTCTTTAGCAACGATAATAGCTACTTCTAAAGGATGAAAAATAAAAGGTTCACCTGTTCTCCTTCTCATTCCTTTGTGGGCTTCAGCTGCAAAATCCAGTGCATAACGAATTTTTTTTCTATCCTTTGCATCCATCAAATGTTTAGCTGCACGAAGTAGTTCTCGATACTTAGCTTGAAATAATCTTAATTCTATCTCATTCAGCCCGTACATTCCCATATTATCTTTAATCTGCAGATTTATAACAAAATTAGGAATAATTAGGAATTTTGAATTTATTGCTATTTCCTATCTTTTCTTATCTTTGCAAAAAACATGAGGAAGAAAATTGCTGCAGCTAACTGGAAAATGAACCAGGATAAGTCTTCAGTTAAATCGTTTTTTTCTTTTTTTGAAAACTACACATTTAATCAACAAATAGAACTTATCATTTTTCCACCTTTTCTATATATGCCACTTGCCCATGAGTTAAACAAAAACAACTTGTTTAAGTTGGGTGCTCAGAATGTTCACTATGAAGAAAAAGGTGCATATACTGGTGAAATTGCTTTATACATGCTCAAGGAATTTGACGTCCAATTTGTTTTGATTGGACATTCAGAACGAAGAAAATATTTTCTTGAAACCAGCGAAATACTAGTTAAAAAGCTTAAGCATGTCCTAAAATATGATCTTACCCCTGTATTTTGTTGTGGTGAAGAACTTACACATCGTTATCAGAATAGGCATATGGACATTGTTTACGGACAACTCATGCAAACTATTTTTCAATTTTCTGCCGAAGAAATTAAAAAAATGATCATTGCTTACGAGCCTGTCTGGGCTATTGGAACTGGGGTAAACGCCACACCTGAACAAGCCCAAGAAATGCACCATTTTATTCGTCAATCCATCAACGAGCACTTTAATTCTAACATTGCTGACGACATCCCCATTTTGTATGGTGGCAGCATTACTGCTGAAAACGCTCATGAGATTTTTTCTATGCCCGATGTAGACGGCGGGCTTATAGGTGGTGCTTCGCTAAAACCTGATTCATACGAAGCCATTGTCAAAGCGTTAAATCCATAATGTTACATATTCAGTTTTCACTTGATCGACATTCAGACGAAGAAACTATTGTAACGTTGTTGTATTTTGTAGGATTTGAAGGATTTTATACAGAAAATAACATTATGCATGCCTTTATAGAAGAGCGTTTTTTCAATCAAACTCAACTGGAAAAAATTCTTCATGAAGCTGGTATTTTTTCTCCTTATGTCATTGAGAAAGTTCCTGATCAAAACTGGAATTTTTTATGGGAATCATCATACGACCCTGTCCTCATCCAAGATAAAATTTATGTGAGAGCTCCATTTCATTCTCCTAGACCCGATATACCCTACGAAATTGTCATTATGCCTAAAATGAGTTTCGGTACCGCCCATCATTCTACTACATATGGCATGTTGGAAATGATGTTAAATTTAGATTTATTCGATAAAACAATTCTAGATGTGGGAACGGGTACAGGAATTTTGTCCATTTTCGCATTTCTTAAAAAAGCTAAAGAAATATGGGCCTGTGACATTGATGATTGGTCAATCGCCAATGCAAAAGAGAATTTTGAGTTAAACCATTGTTCCCATATCAATCTCATAAAAGGAACCATTCAATTGATATCTGAAAAAACTTTCGACACTATTTTAGCTAACATTAATAAAAACGTATTGCTTGAAGAAATTCAGCTTTATGTTAAAAATCTTAATCACGGTGGTACTCTCCTTCTGAGTGGCTTTCTCGTAGATGATTTAGTTGAAATTGACTCCAAATGTTCTAGTTATGGAATGGAATTGGTACAATTTTTAAATAAAAATGAATGGATTATTGCCCGATTTGATAAAGAAAAGCTATGAAAAAATTTTTTATTATATTTTTATCTGTACCCTTGTTCTCATGGTGCCAGATTAAACTTTTTTCCGACAATCCATCTTCTTTTATTCAGGAACTTACAGGAATGTACAACGAAATTGAGCAAAAGGACATCAAAAAGGAAGGTTTACTTTTTGTTCAGAACGAGATCACACCATGGTGGAATGGGCAAATTACGGATCAAAATAAAAAACAAATTATCCAAACATGTAACAACATCCTCAAACGAAAACTCAAGCTTCAGCCCCATGTAGAAACTTACCTCAAAACACTCATCGACATGACCAAAGTCGGTAAACTTACTTCAGCATTTACTTCATGGAATCAATCTGTTGAAAAACTTTTATCAAAAGGTAGTGGCAACGCACTTCTTAAATTTTTTAATACCACCGATTCTCTTTTTTTGGGGAATGTTCTGTATGTCTCTAATTCTACAAAATGGGTCGCCAGTCATAATCAATATGATTTCATTTTTGAGGAAGAACCTGTTGTTGTTTTTAATCGCGTTAATATCACTTGTTATGCTTATGGTGATAGCAGTGTTATTTACGAAACATCAGGTAGGTACTACCCCTTGCAAAACATGTGGTATGGCAAAGGAGGTAAAGTTTTTTGGACCAGAGCCGGTTTGAATCCAAATTCAGTATATGCACAACTTAACAACTATAAAATCGAACTTAAAGGAAGAGATTTTACAGCAGATTCTGTAACTTTCTACAACAAACAAATTTTTGGAGAAACTCCCTTGTTCGGAATTCTAAATGATAAACTCATGCCTCCGAAAAAACCTGAAGATGCTAGATATCCCGTTTTCAAATCTTATGGGACAAGATTTCAGTTAAAAGATATTTATAAAAATATAGACTACGAAGGAAGCTTCACTCAACGAGGTGCTTCTATTCTTGGAACAGGAAACGAAACCGAACCCGCCATTTTATCCCTGAAAAAAGATGGAAAAGTTTTTATGAAAATTTATACACAAAGTGTATCGTTGGAGAAGGAAAGCTTTACTACGGATGATGCTTCCATAAATATATATTTTGAAGGGGACAGCATTTATCACAACTTTGTCTCTGTTTCTTACATACAAAATAGAATCATCAAAGATCCTAATACAGGTGCATCAAAACAAATAGAAGTCAACGAAGTTTCAATCATACCGCATAAAATTGAGGGTCTTGGTAGTGCACCATTCATAGATACTTACCATAAATTAGAAATCTATGCCGAAGAACTTAGATGGCAGAAGGGCGAACCTAAATTGGATTTTACCACTATCAAGGGCCCTGCTTCAAGTGGTTTTGCTCGGTTCGAATCTTTCAACTACTTTTCTGTTGACCGTTATGAAAGGTTAAGAGGTATAGATGAAATACCACCTATTCAAACCCTAAAAAATTACGCCCAGTCGATCGGAAGCCGATACTTTCATATCAGAGACTATGCAAAATACCGAAAAACTCAAATAGAACAGATTCAAGCTCAAATGATTCAACTCGCTTATAAAAATTTCATAGATTACAATCCACGCACTGGCTATATTTTTGTTCACGATAAAGTTTACGATTATGTAGCTTGTCGAGCTGGCAAACAAGATTACGACGTGATTATTTTTAATTCAGAAATATCTGCAGAAGCCAATGCCAGCTTAAGTCTGATCAATTACGACTTAAAAATAAGAGGTGTAAGCCGTGTGTTTTTAAGTGATTCTCAAAACGTAGTGATTTATCCTACAGACCAAGAAATTATCGTGAAAAAAAACAGAGATTTTCTTTTTTCGGGACGTGTCCATGCAGGTTTATTTGATTACTATGGTAAAAACTTTAGTTTTAGTTATGAAAAATTTAAATTGGATTTACCTGTCATAGATTCCATGACATTTAAAGTAAGAAGCAGAAAACCAAATGAATACGGAGAATACCCCCTTGTTCGGGTTAAAAGTGTTGTTGAAAATCTTTCTGGAGATTTGCTCATCGATCATCCAAACAATAAAAGTGGCTTAAAACAATTTTCAGAATACCCTATTTTTAATTCTAAAAAATATTCTTATGTCTACTACGACATCAATTCAAAATATCCTGGAAAATATCCTCGAGACCAGTTTTTTTATAGAATAGATCCATTTACCATCGATAGTCTCGATAATTTTTCTACCGACGGTTTGCAATTTACTGGGTATTTACAATCTGCTGGGATATTTCCTGATATCGTTCAACCTTTAAAGGTGATGCCCGATTATTCATTGGGTTTCACATACCAAACCCCATCGAAAGGATTGGCAACGTATGGAGGAAAAGGTTCATTTGAAGGGATAATTAATTTATCCAACCAAGGACTTCGTGGTGAGGGTACCTTAACTTATTTATCCTCGACGAGCAAAGGAAATGATTTTCTCTTTTTCCCTGATTTCATGACTGCTACAGTTAAAGATTTTTATGTTCAAGCTCAGAAAAGTCCTGTATCGATTCCTCCAGTTGAAGCTCATGACGTAAAGGAAATTTGGTACCCTCAAAAAAATGAACTGACCGTTTCGACACAAAATATACCTGCTAAACTTTACAAGGAAGAAACCAATCTTACTGGAGAATTAACTCTAACCCCATCCGGATTGTCTGGCAAAGGTAAAATGGAATTCAAAAATGCTATTATTATTTCTCGACATTTCAAATACAAGGAAAGAACTTTTGATACTGACACATGCGACTTTTTTCTTAAAACAATTGACTATAACGAGTTGGCTTTCGAAACAAAAAATTACAAAGGACATGTTGATTTCGACGAAAGAAAAGGTGGATTTATTTCCAACGGTGGAGTTTCCTTAGTTCGCTTTCCTGTTAATGAATACATCTGTTATATGGACCGTTTTGATTGGTATATGGACAAGGATGAGATTGATATGCAAAGCATTGATAAGCAAATCCCAACATATGAGAACCTATCAGTCCGTGAACTAGCTGACATTGATTTAAGTGGTTCAGAATTTATCTCCGTACACCCAGCTCAAGATTCTTTACGTTTTAGATCATCCCGCGCTAAGTATAGTTTAAAAGAAAAAATCATATATGCTTACGACGTTAAATACATCAAAGTAGCCGATGCTACAATCTTCCCAGGTGATGGCAATGTCACCGTACTTAGAAAAGCAGAAATGCTTCCATTGGAAAATGCGCAAATTCTAGCTAACAATACAACCAAATACCACTTGATAAAAAATGCACGCGTCAATATTTACGGAAGAAAAAGTTACAAAGCTAATGGTTATTACGATTACGTAGATGAGATCGAAAACCTTCAAAAAATATTTCTTGATAGCATTACAGTAGATGCAACTTTACAAACAGTTGGCCATGGTTATATTAAAGATTCCTTACAATTCACACTCAGCCCATATTTTGATTTTTATGGCGATGTTTTTCTTAAAGCAAATGAAGAATTCCTTACTTTCTCTGGTGGAGTTCGAATACATCACCAGTGTGATACATTACCCCGTCAATGGCTTAAATTTACTGCTTCAATTAATCCTATGGAAATTTTTATTCCAGTAAGTGAAAATCCTGTTAATACTGCAGGAAAGCGTATTTATGCAGGTCTTTATTTTAATTCCTCTGATACTATTGGTGTTTATCCTGCTTTTCTTAGTTATAAGCGTGTCGGGGGAGATGCCGAAGTTGCTTCATCGAGTGGTTTTCTTACTTTCGATCATCAAAGCAACGAATATCGTATTGCATCTAGAGAAAAACTAGAACAACCCATTCTGCCTGGAAATTGGATGAGTCTCTCCATTTATAAATGTGAAACCAGAAACGAAGGTAAACTCACCATCGGCAATAACCTTGGAAGAGTAAAAATGAATAATTACGGGCGAATAGACCACTCTATGAAAGATACCACTACTATAATTTACACAGTTAGTGAACTTAATTTTCATTTTAACACTGAATGTATCAAGCGAATGACTGATCTTATTAAAAATAAAACAGATCTTGAATCCTTCAACGTAAGATCTGAACTGTTTACGAAATACCTTGGATTGCTTTTTCCGCCTGAAGAAAGCCAAAAGATTGAATCAGAGTACATGCTTTACGGTTACCTAAAAAAATTTCCTTCCAATCTCGAAAAAACTATTACCTTTACTGACTTAACATTTCGATACAACAAAAAAACAAAAAGTTACGTGTCAACAGGTAAATTAGGAATTGGATGGATTGGAAGCGAACAAATTTATAAATACGTTGATGGCATTATAGAACTAACTCAACGTCGAGGTGGGGACCGCCTAACCATTTATTTAGCTGTTGGGAGTGACTGGTTCTTTTTTGATTACGCCAATAACTCTATGCTTGCATTATCCTCGATTAAAGAATGGAATGACCTCATCATTAACACAAAACCTGAACAACGCGAACTCAAATCGAGAGATAATGAACCTGCATATAACTATTATATTGCCCCAATTTCTCGTAAAAATCGTTTCCTAAAAAAGCATATGGAAGGTGAAGAATTAAAAGAAGAAGGTTCAGGAGAAGAATAATGCATTTATCAAAACACATAATTTTATGAAAATTGAAAAAAACACAGTCGTAACATTGAAGTATCGCCTCACTGAGAACGATAAAGCTGGTTCTTTGATTGAGGAAGTTACCGAACAAGATCCTTTTATATTTCTGTTTGGACAAGGTCAATTACTACCCAAATTTGAAGAAAATCTGAAAGGTCTGGAAATAGGTCACACCTTTTCATTTACTCTGACCCCAGAGGAAGCTTACGGTGAATACCTTGAAGAAAATATTGTTGATATACCTATCCAGATTTTCATGAAAAATGGAAAAATTGACAAGGACATCCTGTTTGAAGGTAATGTGGTTCCCCTTCAGGATCAGCAAGGTAACGTTTTTGAAGGCGTCATACTTGATATCGGTCTGGAAAATGTCCGTATGGATTTCAACCATCCGTTGGCAGGTAAAAGTCTTCATTTTGAAGGCGAAATTCTAGGAATACGAGAAGCAACAGCTGAAGAGATAGCTCATGGTCATGCACACACACCAGGTGGTCGTCACGCATAACTAAAAAGAAATACAACTCTTTTTTTGTTGATCGATGGAAGAGAGGTGTTTTTCCATTCGATAACCTGTCGGGTTCGCGAAAAAGTATTTGCTGTTCCTGCTTCAACAGTAATTGATATATAAATCTCGTCGGGAAGCCAGGTAAGCAAATTCTGAAACAATTGTTGATTACGATATGGTGCTTCGATAAAAATATGTGTGTATTTTTTTATATCTTTATGATGAACAAGCGATTGAATTAATTTTTTCAATTTTATGCGATCAATAGGTGGATAGCCGTGAAACATAAATTTTTGCCCATTTAATCCCGACGCACAAAGAGCAGCTATGATGGAAGACTCATGAACCAAAGGTATCACATGATATTCATACCGATGAGCAAGCATAACCAAGTCTTTACCAGGATCTGCCACAGCAGGAACACCTACATCAGACATCATCCCTATATTGACTTTACTCTCAAGCCATTTCTGAAAAACAAGCTTGTTTTCAACAGCATTGACATTATGTTCATTATAAACTAGAATTTCATAATCTTCCATTTTAAAATGACCTACTACATTCAGAAGAAAGTTTCTTAATCCTTTTTCACTTTCACAAACAAAGCATTTTACGTCCTTTAGAAAAGAAGGATAATTTTGTACACTAACCTCCCCAATATGCCTAGGAATCAGATACAAAGCTGGAAATGACACTTTTAATACTAATTTTCAAATAATTCCAAGATCTTATCAGTTGCTTTATCCAAAGCTTCGAAAGTTTTTTCAAAGTCGTCACCTGTGCCATAGTAAGGATCAGGAATCGCCAAATTTTTACCAGGATATACTAGATTCATGATATAATCAACTTTATTCTTTTGTTCATCATTTTTTGCCCTGCTTATGACATCATGATAATTCTGAGCATCCATGACAAAAATTTTATCAAATTTTTCAAAATCTTCAGGATGAAAAAGTCTTGCAACATGGTCGGTAATGTCATAACCATGCTTTTTCATGATTTCAATAGCTCTAGCATCAGCAGGATCTCCAATATGATAGGGTTCAAAACCACACGAATCCACCTCTGAATCAAATTTTCCAATTCTCTTCAATTTATCCCTTAACAAACCTTTTGCCATTGGAGAACGGCAGATGTTCCCATAACAAACCATTAGGTACTTCATGTTTTTTACAAAGTTAGCAATTAAAAACTTTACGTATTATTATTTTTTTCTGGACTATTTTTAAATCTTTTGTTAAAAATAAGTCTAGCAAATCCATAATAAATACTTTTTTTTACAACCATTTTACTTGATGCATTCATCTAAAAATAATTTTTACTTTGAATGTTTCTTTCAGGATAACTTTCTTCCTAAATAATTTGCGTGACAATTAATGTTTTTCGACAGACATAGTTACAATTAAATTTTATTTTGACATACGAAAGTATTCCTTTCATGTTTACGAGCATGCCTTTTTTATATTTTTTTCGCAAAAGTTCAGCCATGGCATTCCATGCCATGATGGAATATACTTCTCCGAATACGATCTTTTTATCTAACACGTCATCGATCTTTTTACCGACAAAAGATGAAATCGTCTCGCCACTAGCTAATCTCGTGCTGACAATAGGTGTCAAAATTTCTAACGAGATTTTGACTTCTTTTTCATTATTCATAAAAACATTGTTTTTCATAGTTTTTTTAGCAAACATAAAATTATACACTGGCCAAACCAAGATATAATCAATTATACGCGAAAAAAAACGTTTACAATCGATTATAAACTCTTATAATACTGATAAACAATAAGCTTTATTATTTCCTTCCAAAATCAGCTGGTATTTCACCCCATTTTTTTGTATTCCATTTCAATAAATTTAACTGACCCTGGTGATTATTTAACCAATTAAGAGCTTTTTCTATCAAACAAAATATTTGTTCGGTTTCCCTGTTTTTTTGTAAAGTAGTTTTTACTTCTTTGTTCAGAACCCATTTAATAGCAATATTAGAATCTGAATATACAGGAAGGGACAAACGTTTTTTTTCCATCCACGCAAAGGCATGAACTATAGCTAAAAATTCTCCAATGGAATTAGTAGCCAAAGGAAATGGACCACGATGAAAAATGATTTTTCCGCTATCTGTCATCACTCCCCGATATTCCATAGATCCCGGATTGCCTGAACACGCTGCATCTACACATATGCTGGGGATGATTGGACCTGAATCTTCGTGCTCTCCAACATTCGCTTTTTTATTTTTATAATTTTCATAACCCAATTCAAAAGCTCTCGAGGCTTCTTCAAAAGAATCAAATCCCTTGTAGAAAGCACCGGAAAAGGATAATACTTGTTCTCGAGCTTCATCCCATGTACGGTAAATACCGGGCTTTTTACCTACCCATACAACATAGTATTTATGTTTTTGCTTCGACATATATTTGCGCAAGGTATAATTGAACAAATTTTTCAAATTGCTTCAAAACAGAGTGCCTATGATCGTTTTTAAGAACAAAAACTTTAGAACTAAATCTATCTTTTTGCAATTTGTTTCTCATTAAAAAATCTTTCTTAGTCATGAGAGGATTTCGATCTTTTACTCTTTCCCACCTAATTTTCAGTGGAGCTTTTACGAGTATTATTTGATCGCATATAATGTCCAATTCAATTTCGAATAACATTGCCGCATCGAGCACGATAAGACCCTTATCAATTTCTCCAATTAAATGAATTATCCTTTCTTTTAAAACAGGATATAAAACATGATTAATAGCTTCATATACTACTTTAGATGTAAAATACTTAGCTGCAATCGTCTGAAAGTTGATTCCTCCATTACCCGATAAAATTGGCTGTTGTAAAATGCTTTCAATTTTTTCTCTGATATCATTCCGATAATATAAGCTTTTGGCTTCTTTGTCTACATCTATGATATGAGCATCGAGTAGCCTAAATAAACTAGCTACCAAAGATTTACCAGCTCCGATTTTTCCAGTAATTCCTATGACTCTCATTTCAACTCTATCTGTGCTGGATTAAAAACAACCTCTTTGAACAAAGATGGATTATTTAATCCAAACAATGCATGTCGATTATCGCTAATGTTAACAACAACTTTTATGCTATCCAACAAATAATAAGGAGGTGCATAACCCTCTATCTGAACTGTACCCTCATATGTTTTTTGCTCATACTCAAAACGATAAAGTCTCTCTATTGAGAAATACCTATACATACAAAAAGGAAAGGTTGCAAGGACATAAGATTGATTGGATTTAACATATCTTACGCCATACAAAAGCGGTAATGTGATACGTTTGACAGTACTTTGACAACTTAGCTCATTCGAAAAATCTATTCTCAGCCATATAGAATCTAAGTGCTCTACTATTGAAGGTTTTCCTTCAACATAAATATAAGCAGGTTCAATTGCAGGTTGACCGCAAAGGAAACATCCTTTAACCTGATGATACACGACTGGAAGAATTAGTCGTATTTTTTTTCGTAGATAAAACGTGTCTCGAAGTGTTATGGTAGAATTAGATGTTAATGAAAATCCCTTTCCGAAAAGGGAATCTATTTTCTTTTGAAGCAATGTAGAATTAATCTTTACGAATAAAAGGTCCTGTTGTTTTTGCCAGGCCATCCCATCACCTTTAATATGTATATACAACGTATCGCTAAATAACATTCGCAACCATTCATAACCCTTAGCTGTAAAATCCAGTTGGACAATCGTATCTTTGAAAAAGCGTATTTCTTCGTTATCGAAATTAACTTTCAAATACACTGGTACAGAAAAAACATATATACCTAATATCTTATTAGCAGCCCACCACGTGATTGAAAAAAATAAAGCAATTAAGTAAAGTTTAAATACTTTCACTGATTCAGTGAATGTTCTGTCCCTTTTTCCTGAAATTCAGATGCTATGGCATTCTTTTCAACTCGCAGGCGTGAACCTTCTGATTCTATAATAACGATGTTGTCTTTTACCTCGATGATTTTACCATGAATGCCACCGATAGTAATGATTTTATCGCCTTTTTTAAGATTCTGCCGGAACTTCATCAATTCTCTGTTTCTTTTTGCCTGCGGTCGAATAAAAAAGAGCCAAAAAACAACAATAATCAACAATAGCATGATCAGGGTTGTCCAAGCGCTTCCCTGTTGCCCCTGTTGCTGACCTGCCACCAAAAAAATACTAAATAAACTCATATGTGTAGGTATTAAGGTTTAATCACATTAGACTTTATGGTAAGAACCACTTCACTTGGTTCACAATTGGTCGATAAGGTCACTGTTTTGTAATTTTTCCCAACCCTTCCTTCACTGTTGAAAGTGACTTTGATATAAGAAGATTCACCAGGTTTAATAGGATTACGTGGATAATCAGAAACAGTACACCCACATGATGCTCTTTGACCACTAATAATTAAGTCGGCATTGCCCGTATTTGTAAATTTAAAATTATATTCGACAATTTCACCTTCCATAATATCACCAAAATCATGTTCTGTTTTTTCAAAAGAAATAATAGGTTTCTTATCCGAATTGTTTTCAGCAGAAGCGGTATTATTCACGACATTAGAAGGAAGCTGTTGATTTCCTTTTTGCTTGCATCCTAGAACCCCAAAAAACAAAAACCCTATGAATAAATAGTAGCGTACCATATTTTTTTGCAAAAATACATCCTTTTAAATTAATCTTTTGATGACTTTCAGACGATGCGTATATATTTTTCTTTCAGAATGAAATATCCCTTCTTGATCCCAAAAATCTACTCTAACTTGACCAGATGCATGAATTATCTGATTAGACGAAATTATAATTCCTACGTGCACAATCCGATGTTCATGGTCCTCAAAAAAAGCTAAATCTCCTGGACATGCTTCTTGTGGAAAAAAGACTACCTCGCCATGCTGAGCTTGTTGCCATGCATCACGAGGCAACCAGTAACCTATAAAACTGAAAACTAACTGAACCAAACCTGAGCAATCCACACCGAAAATATTCTTTCCACCCCATCTGTAAGGTGCATACATGAAGCGAGAAGCAATGTCGGCTACATTTTTCAAAATTGATGGTTCTATACATTCACCATTTTCAATTTCGGAAAGATGTACGATAGATCCTAATAGTATTGTTTGCTTCGACAATTTTCTATTCACCGTTCCAGTTAAGGACCAGAGAATTCCTTTTTTTTCATTGACTTTTTCTTCCTCATACGAAGTTTTAGCAGAAATCCACCCTTCGTATGGATAGTCAACTGTTTGAATTCGTAGCCAATCGTTTTCTAATTCAACAATCCTGAAGCGATAACCATATAAAAGTTCATCAATTTGCTCAGAACGATGGGAAGGTTCTTTTCTAACGGGAACAATGCTTTCGAGAATTCTGTATATCATAATAAACAACGCGTTTCCAAACCTAAACAAAAAATGGTATCAAGAACACTCAAGCCATCTATAAAACCAAATTTTTCATAAAATGGCTGGTAATATGGCTTCTTCATACCCTTAAGTTGATGCTTCTTAAAAGCAGGCCTTAAATCATTATCATTTTTTTCATTTATAGGAATAAATTCATCAGCAAACTGAATTTTTGGATGCAAACCAAGCCACTTAAAAATGAGCTGATTGAACTCATAGTTAAATTCCCATAAAAAATTTTTTTTATTCTCAAAACAATGCCTTATTTCATCCCACACAAAAAGAAAAAAAGGTGCTTTTCCGTAGGCGGTCTGCATGGATCTTAAATGTTGTTGTACCCATGATTTACTATAATCTACCCGAATGGATATGGTTTTAGTATGATGACCATTAGGCTTAATGACCGGTATAACTAACCGTTGAATTCCATTGGGAGAAAGAATGTAATATCTGTTACGTAACGACTGTTTGACATAGGTCTCATTTAAATCATAAACTATCGTATCAACTTGTTTGATAAGATGATAATAATAAAGAGGGGGTGCAACGAAAGTAGGAAGTATCAAACAATTATTGAAAGATCCCATATACATATAGGCTACATAAGAAAAGGAAAAAGCTTATACGAACTCCCTTGATAATGTAATAAAGGAAAGGATATTTTTCCACAAATTGATATACCTGATAGTCTAACCACATCACCAAAAAACCAGCAAAAAACAATAAAATTAAAAGTTCAACAGAAAAAGGAGGTTCGGATTTGAGCTGCAAAATGAGTAATGACAAAAAAGCAAAAGGAATGACGGGAATTCGCTTATTGAATAAGCCAACAACAGAAAAAAGTAAAAAAATAAGACCAACAAGAACCCACAACCATTCGATGCTTTCAACTTCCATTTTTTTTTCAAACATACGAATTTTAAAAAAATAAAGCCATCTTACGATGGCTTAAAAGAAAGAAAGGGTAAAAATTTAGATGGCTTCTGTTTCCACTACCTTTGCCAGAATATCAGCATATGGAATAAGCAAGTATTTTTTTCCTTCAAATTCAATCTCTGTTCCACTGTATTTCTTAAAAACCACCGTATCACCTACACTAATCTCAAGATTGTCGATGTTACTAATAGCTACCACCTTAGCCATTATAGGCTTTTCTTTTGCAGTATCAGGAATAATGATACCACCGCTTGTCTTTTCTTCTTTTCTATCACTTAAATCCAGCAAAACATTCTGATTAATTGGCTGTAATTCTCTCATGGCTATATATTTTTAAAGGTTCAACAATTGATCTATTCTTTTTTGATCGAATCCAATTACCCATTCACCGTCAATTTCAGTCTGAGGTACTCCTTGCTGACCTGTTCTTTTTACAAGCTCCTCTGCAGCTCGTGGATCAGCAGCAATGTTTATTTCTGTATACCGAACACCTTTTTTGTTCAAATATGACTTTAACCGATTACACCATGAACAAGATGGAGTAGTATAAATCGTAACACGCTTCTGAGGCTTTTCTTCAATATCATCAGGCTTAGGCTGAAATACGCTACCTTCAATAATATTTTTGAAAAATTCAACCCCATGACATCCTTTGAACATGTTCATCATCTGACTTCCTTTAAAATGAAGAAGAACAGGAACTGTTTGAATCTGGTAGTAAGAATGAATATCACGAGTATTATTCACGTCGATGAAATAAAATTCTTTGTCTTGGTACTCTTTAATTGCTAGCTGATAATGTTCAAAAGCACAGTCACTTACTTCCGAACCTTTTTTTATCATCAAAACATAAGTCACCTGATTAGTTTTTAAGATCTCTTGTAATTCTTGCATTGAATTAATTTCCTTCATCATAAAGTTTTTACTTTTTTTTTTCAAAATTATGCCAAACCGTAACAAAACACACAACCAATTAATTATCAAATGATCACATTGTTTAAAATTCATTTTAGTTTGTCACAACTGGCAAAAATGTTGAAAAAATGTCATGCATGTACCATAAGAATTGGACTTTTAATATCTTTGTAAAAAAATGAGATATCGTTTTATTTATATACCCAAGCCTCGTAAGTACGCTTATTCACCTCGATTTTACAAACCTGAAGAAGATGAAAATAAATCGAAACACACTTTATCGCCCAATCCTCATTCACCCATTCGTAAAGGAATGTTCACTTCAAATTTTGAAAGAAAACATAAGAAAAATAATTTGAATTTTCTTTGGCTCATTATCATTACTTTGCTTTTACTTTACCTTATATTTTTAACTTGAAATGGAAAACAGAATTAGACTTTTAAGTCCAGATCTTGCTTCCCAAATTGCAGCAGGAGAAGTAATTCAGCGTCCAGCTTCAGTGGTGAAGGAACTCATTGAAAATGCACTCGATGCACAAGCTTCAAACATTTTCATCAACGTAGAAGAAGCAGGCAAGAAGGCCATACTGGTAGATGACGATGGTATCGGCATGAATCCAGTTGATGCCGTCCTTGCCTTCGAAAAACATGCAACTTCAAAAATTAGTAACGTGCATGATTTGTTCAACATAGTCACATATGGTTTTCGCGGTGAAGCTTTACCTTCCATTGCATCAATATCTCGTGTCGAACTTAAAACACGAGATGAATTCAACGAAATAGGCACTTACCTCTATCTTGAAGCTAATAAAATCATTGAACAAAAACCTTATCCGAGAGACAGGGGAACAACCATACTCGTAAAAGATCTTTTCTACAATATTCCTGCTCGTAAAAAATTCCTCAAATCTGATCACCTCGAACTTATGCATATTTATGAAGAAATTTACAGAGCTGCTTTGTCCAATCTTAACGTACAATTTAATTTTCACGTGAACGAAAAACCTGTCCTTAACTTGCCTCCACAGCAACTTATCCATCGGATTCTTGCTATATTCGGGAAATCATACCAAAACAAACTTATTTATTTCGAAGAATATACCGACGACGTATCTTTCTACGGATATGTGCTCAAACCTGAGTTTTGCAAAAAAACACGAGGAGAACAATATTTGTTCGTCAATCATCGTTTTTTTCGTTCACCCCTTCTCCATAGAGCAATAAAAAAAGCCTATGAAACACTTATTCCCATTGATGTAGTTCCTGGTTATATAATATTTTTTAACATACACCCTTCTTTTATTGATGTTAACATCCATCCTACAAAGACAGAAGTTAAATTCACTCACGAACAGGTCATTGCCTCATTCTTAACAAGCGCCATAAAAAAAGCCATCAGTTCTAGTCATCTTATCCCTTCAATGGACTTTGATATAGATCGATCCATACAATTTCCTGTTTTCAACGAAAAATCATCTTCCTCAACTCAAAATTATTCTCTACCTACCAATGACGACATAAAAACTTACAACGTCCACTCAAGGTTGGCAGATTATTATTTTACAACACCAGCAGAGGAACGAAAAGATTCTGATCTTTTTTCTAATTCTGATCAAATTTCTACTTTATTTGAACAATCTTTTGCTCAGTATAAGAAAAAATACATCATCACTAGCATCAAAGCAGGTCTTATGATCATTCACCAACATCGAGCTCACGTTCGCATCCTCTACGAACAATTTCTCAAATCATCTGCAGCAGCATCATCTGCACATGCTCAACCTCTGCTTTTCCCTATTACGCTTGAGGTTACACCCCAAAATCAATGGTTGATAAGAGAAATGCAGAGCGAACTTCGTCGGCTAGGATTCGAAATCCAAGAAAATGATAATATTTTTTCAATTCACGCCGTCCCATCCTATCTAAATTACCCTGACTTGCAATTACCCATTATCATCGACGAGCTTTTGGCATCCTTTCAAGAAATTGGAAAAGCCGAAATCAACAGAAACATACCTTTTCTCCTTGCTAAAAACATTGCTATCAAAGAAGGAAAAATTCTTACTAACGAAGAAATGGAGACTCTTATTCACCAGCTTTTTCTCACGTCTGAACCACAAATTACTCCCGATGGAAAAACAATATATGTAATACTTCCCGAATCATATATCGAAGAGCTTTTTAAATCATCTCATAATCTTTAACAGGAGACAATCCTCGAAACATTTAGAAAAAATGTTTTACTTTGCAGATAACTAAATTTACATGACTCCATATCAACGAGGTTCTTCTTTTGCAACACCAGTCGTATTAAATCTTCTGATTTTCAACTTTTTATTTTTTATGTCCACCATTATTGCCCAACAAAGAGGGATCGACTTTTTTTCCTTGTTCGGGCTTCCTTGGATCAAGAGTGAAAACTTCCGCTTGTGGCAGATGGTGACCTACATGTTTATGCATGCCAATTGGTTACATATTTTCTTCAACATGTTTGCTTTATGGATGTTTGGCAACATGTTAGAAATGGTCATGGGTTCAAAACGATTTATCACTTATTATTTCATCACAGGGATTGGAGCAGCACTAGTTCAATGGTTTATTCATTACCTGAGATACCATGGTTTAGACAATGCGATCGATGCCTACATACAAAATCCAGACCCTGATGTATTCCTGTATATCGCAAATAAATACTTTGGTCGTATTGCTAATCCGCAATATATCAATGAAATGTATACCCAATTGAAACTCTTTTCTCACGAAGAGATTCTTGTTAATCAATCCATTGAAGTTTTACAACAACTAAGAAATGGCTTGTATGATATTCCTATGGTAGGAGCATCAGGTGCTGTTTTTGGTATTTTGTTGGCTTATGGAATGATTTTTCCCAACGATTATGTGTACGTGTATTTTTTCATCCCGATGAAGGCAAAATATTTTGTCATATTATTTGGTGTACTTGAATTTTTCTTGGGTATTTCCAACAGAGGGGGTGACAATGTAGCTCACTTTGCTCATTTAGGGGGAATGTTGTTTGGATTGATTTTACTCTTAATCTGGAAAAAAAGAAGATAAAATTTTCTAAATTTGCAACATGTGGAAAAGGAAACCGCGGTTTTACGTTGACCCACTTACCCTTACTATTAAAGAAGTAGAAAAAAAAACATCGAAACTTATTCGGCGACTCTTCACCCACATTTTTGCAGCAATGATTATAGGAGTTGCCTGGGCGTCTCTTTTTCTCAAATTTTTTTCATCTCCTCATGAAAAGAAACTACAACGAGAGATCCTCTCAGCTCAAACAGAAATTTCATCTCTCCAAATCGAACTTGAAAAACTTTTAGCCAAATACAACGAACTTAAAAATAAAGACAACCAGGTGTATCGTTCCATTTTTTCGCTTCCTATGCTTGATGAAAAAATTCCTCGCGCAGGTATAGGTGGTGCTGACTTGGCTTCATTCAATAAAACCAATGATCCCATCATCGAGCGATTGCTAAATACAGTGGTTCAACTTGAAATAAGTAGCAATATCCAGGAACAAAGTCTTAAAGAGCTATTATTATTAGCTAGAAACAAAGAAAAAATGCTTAAAGCTATCCCTAGTATCATGCCAGTAGACAAAAATAAAGTTAGAATTTCTTCTGGTTTTGGATGGCGTATTAACCCATTTACTCGGAGTGGTGCTCAATTTCATCCAGGCATCGATTTTGCTGGACCCGTAGGGATTCCTATTTATGCAACAGGAGATGGGGTAGTCATTGATCCTTTTAAAACAAGTTCCATGCATGGCTATGGACTCGTAGTTGTCATTGATCACGGTTTTGGTTTCAAAACTCTCTATGCTCACTTGTCTAAAATTTTAGTCAAACCTGGCGATAGCGTCAAACGTGGTCAGATCATTGGTTTGCTTGGCAATTCAGGACCAAGTACCGGCCCACATCTTCATTACGAAGTTATTCGTAACAACGAAAAAGTCAATCCTATTAACTACATATTCGAAGGACTATCTGAAGAAGAATACAAGCAAATCCTAAAAGAAGCTGAAGAAGGACATCAAATCCTCTCCTGATGTATCCCACTCCTTCCTCTTCCATATCTCTCAAACAACTTCTCGGTATTGTCAAAAAAGCCATTCATGATTCGTTTGACTTTGATATATGGGTTCGTGCTGAAATCGTTAAATTAAATTACTATCCCTCTTCCGGTCATGCCTACCCTGAACTAGCAGAAAAAGAAGATGAGAAAATTATTGCTCGAGCCAATGCTGTTATTTGGAAAGACGATTTTCTAAAAATTCAAACTAGATTTAGACAAGTTACAGGTGAAAATATTAAAGATGGAATTCAAATTCTCTTTCTGTGTCAGTTACGATTTCATGAATATTATGGGCTACAGCTTCAAATCATTGATATTGACCCAACTTTTACCCTTGGCCAGCAGGCTCTACAAAAATTACAAACCATCGAACGACTAAAAAAAGAAAATCTTTTTGACTTGAATAAGCAAATTCCCCTTCCCTTACTTCCTCAAAGATTTGCTATCATAAGCATATCAACCAGTCGTGGTTTTAATGACTTTATGACCATCTTACAAAGCCAGGGATCACAATATCGATGGTCCTATAAGCTTTTCCCAGCTATTCTTGAAGGTAAAAATGCAGTTCAATCAATTACTCGCAGATTACGCGAAATAGCTAATCAGAAAGATTTTTTTGATCTCATTCTCATTATTCGTGGAGGAGGTGATGAAACCGGGCTAGATTGTTATGATCACTATGAGCTTGCACGTTCGATTGCCATATCCCCTTTGCCTGTTATCACAGGAATTGGCCACTCGACTAATGAAACCATAGCAGAAATGGTAGCTGCTATCAATAAAATCACACCAACAGACGTTGCCTATTTTATCCTTAACATTTTCCGCAACCAAGAACTCCTTCTTCATGGATCAAAAGAAAAACTATTTTCACTTTCACTTTTTCAGTTGGGTGAAGCATTCAATAAAATCGAACAAATAAGACAATCAATAGCAACGCGAACAAACCAATTTCTCTACTTGTCTGTTCAGAGATTTCATCAAATTAAATGGCACTTGATCAATAAAAATGTTCAAGTTATATTTCAGCTTAAACACAAACATCGATCAATAAAGGAAAAAATTTTTAGCTTTTTTTGGACTGAAATCATGCATCAGAATCAATCTTTAAAACATACAAAGCAAAAAATTTTTCTTCTTGGTAACCATCAACTTAAAAATTTAAAGACTCAATGCGAGAATCTAAAAAACATCATTCATCTACTCAACCCTGCTATTATTCTCAGTCGCGGTTATTGCATTACTAGAATTCACCAAAAAGTTGTACGCTCAGTGAATGAAGTCAAGAAAAACAACGAAATTGAAACAATTCTCATGGACGGTCACATCATCTCCATCATAAAAAATATCAGCCATGAATGAGGAGTTAACTTATGCACAAGCAATCGAAGAATTGCAGCAAATTGTTCAAATTATGGAACAATCATCCATCGATCCAGATCGACTTCTCGAACTGGTTAAAAGAGCCACTTATTTACTCGATTTTTGCGAAAAAAAATTGCTTAACGTTGAAAATGAAATTAATCAAACACTCAAATATCCAAACACTTCTGAAAACACCTAAAATAGGTATATAAAGTGTTTACACTTATTTTATTTCTTGCTTATGATTCTGTAAGTGTCTCGAGCAATGACAAGCTCTTCATTTGTACAAGCAATAACAACTTTCACTGGAGAATCAGGTAAAGAAATGATCTCATCTTTACCTTTCAAGTAACAATTCTTATCTAGATCTATCTTGATGCCAAGATACTCCATATTAGCACAAACATGTTGCCTTGTTTCATAGTCGTTTTCACCAATTCCTCCAGTAAAAACAAGCAAATCAAGACCATTCATTGCTGCTACATAAGCTCCGATATATTTCTTTATGCGATATGCAAACACTTCAAGTGCTAATTGAGCACGTTGATTTCCATCATGGGCTGCACGCTCAATATCTCTCATGTCGTTAGAGATTCCAGAAAGGCCAAGCATTCCACTTTTTTTGTTGATCAAATCGTTAGCTGCTCTCGTGTCTAATTTTTCTTTATCCATGATAGAAAGAAGTGCACCAAGATCTAGGTCGCCGGTCCGTGTCCCCATCACGAGACCCTCGACCGGTGTAAATCCCATACTTGTATCGACCGATTTACCACGATCGATGGCTGTGATAGAACTACCATTTCCAAGGTGACAAGTAATTATTTTCAACTCTTCCCAATTGCGACCTATTAAAGAAGCAGCTTTCTGAGCTACGTATTTATGACTTGTTCCATGAAAACCATAGCGACGTATTTTGTACTTTTCGTAATATTCATACGGTAAAGCATAAAAATACGCCCGTGGTGGTAAGGTGTGATGAAAAGACGTGTCAAACACTGCTACCTGAGGAATACCGGGAAGCAAATTTTCCATCGCAAGAATTCCTCTCAAGTTAGCAGGATTGTGAAGAGGTGCTAACTCAATGAGATCCTCAATTTTCTTTTTTACTTCGGGCGTTATTAAGGCACTGTCAGGAAAGTATTCACCACCGTGAGCTACCCTGTGGCCAGCAGCTGTAATTTCTTCGACTTGCTTCAAAACCCCCTTTTGCTCATCTATCAACCAGTTGATAATCCACTGAATTCCTTCAGTATGGGATGGAACAGGACGAGTTTCACTATATTCTTCGTTGCGCACTACTACCTTATGAGTCAAAACACTATCCTTGCACCCAATACGCTCCAAAAGTCCCTTTACAAGTAAAGATTCTCCTTCTTTAAAATCAAACAACTGGTATTTAATAGACGAACTTCCACAATTGAGTGTTAATATTTTCATAGTTTACTTTTTGCAAAAATATGATTTAAAAATTTTCAGAAAAAAATAAATTACGATGAATTTTGAACTAATATATCTTTTTTCGATTTTAATATTGAAAGCAATAAAATTCCAACAACAGCAGAAATAAGCGATCCTGTAATTACAGCTAATTTTGCCATGCTCATTTTCATAGAATCGTCGAATGCAAGATATGAAATAAAAATAGACATGGTAAAACCAATACCTCCCAGAAAGCTTATTCCTAACAAGGCATGCCAAGAAACATCCTCGGGTTTACGTGCCAATTTTAATTTAACTCCAAGCCAACTCATATACATAATGCCAAGGGGCTTGCCCACCAACAAACCCAAAATTATTCCCATCACAAGAAATATATCAAAATCATTCAAAATAAAAATATTTAGAGAAATGGCCGTATTTGAAATTGCAAATAAAGGAAGAATTACGTATGCTACAGGAGCATGCAATATTTGTTGCATTAAATAAGATGGAGACGTTTCATCATTTCGGCTATATGGAATAGCAAAGGCTAAAAGAATTCCAGCAAGAGTAGCATGCACACCCGATTCATGCATAAAATACCAGCCTATTATTCCTCCAATCAGGTAAGGAATTAAATTCTTAATACGAAAAACTTGGAAAAGAAACAAAAGCGCAAAAATTCCCAAGGATATGAGTAAATTGGTCAGTACAATATCGTTGCTATAAATGAAGGCAATCAAAAGAATAGCTCCCAAATCATCTATTATAGCGAAAGAAGTTAAAAAAACCTTTAAACTAACGGGAATCCGTTTTCCAAAAAGTGATAAGATACCTAATGAAAAAGCTACATCAGTAGCCATAGGAATGCCAAAACCATTGATAGCATCAGTACCAGAGTTAAAAGTCATATAAATAACAGCTGGCATAAACATACCACCCAAAGCTGCAAACATGGGAAGCATAGCATTTTTCAGATCTGAAAGTTCTCCCTTGTAAATTTCTCGTTCTACTTCTAATCCTATGAGTAAGAAAAAAAAAGCCATGAATCCATCATTTATCCAGTGACGAATGGATTCTCCAGCAATCTTAGTTTCCCATATGTTCAACCATGTATGACCAACTCCAGAATTAGCAATAAAAAGCGAAACGACGGTACTAAAAATAAGAATAAAACCTCCCCTACTTTCGGTTTTGAAAAAATAATCAAAAAGAGGCAAGTGTCGTACTAAAAAAATTTTTTTCATTTTACCCAAAAATTTACAACCGATTCGATGTTGACGTATATACGTAAAAAAGTTCTTATCAATTAAATCGGTTTTGTATGAACTTGTTTCAACATCTGAAATTTCGCACCTGCTAAAGAACAACAAGAGGAAACAAAGCTATAACAAAAAAACATCTTTAGTGAATGTACCTAGCTAATCATAAAAATTATTCTTCTACGAGTAAAATTTCATAAGATAGTTCCATGGCTTTTTTATATACAGCTGAAACACCACAATACTTTTCCTGGGAAAGTTCGATCACTTTTTTTATTTGCTCATAAGGTAGGTTTTTTCCTTTAATTTTATAGATGAGATGCATTCTAGTAAAATGTTTGGGATGTTCCTCAGTTAACTCAGTATCAACCTGGATCTCAAGTCCGCTAAAGTCAATTCGCATTTTTCGTAGAAGAGAAACAACATCCATTCCAGTGCACCCAATAAGTGAGGCCACCATAAGCTCTTTTGGACGAGGTCCTCTGTTGTTGCCACCAAATTCAGGAGCTGCATCCATCACGACATGGTGACCGTCCAAAACAACATCGAAAGACATTCCTTCAATCCATTGACCTGTAAAACTCCGTTTCATTTTTTTTGCAAAGTTAGGTATTAATACAATCCTGAGTCTATGATTTTGATCATCAAAAGTATTGGCTCATTTTTGTCCTGCACATAGCCAAATTGGTCAGCAATCTAACGATGTTTTCATATTCACTCAAATTGTTGAAAAACAATAAATTGGTCCGTGAACTAGCATTCTTCTTTTTAACTCTATCCAATTGCTTTCGTTTAACTTCTTCTAAAATTCTGCTTATTTCCGTAAGCTTGTAAGAAAAATTATCTGACAATTCATTAGAAAAGGAACTACTTAAAAACTTCTCAAATAAACTAAACAATTCGTCGAATTTTGAAATGATAAGATTAATATCTTCAATCTGAGCACGAGAAAAATTCTTATGATGGTTATCAAAGTGTTTATAAAGAGCATTTAAGATAAAACCAAGTGATACAGTAATTTCCCTTTGTATTGTGGCTACATTGAGAAAAACCTCTTCTTGCTCTATTTGAGGATTTTCTGAGATATGGAGGTTTACAGCATTTATGAAAAGCTCACTTCTTTTATCTAAAACTTTAAATTTTTTTCTAGCTTGTTTGAAGGATTTCATTTTTTCTGTTACAATACCCGAGCGGATGTCATGGAATATTTCCTTCATTGAATCAACGAGGGAAAACATATGACCTCGCAAAAGTTGAACAAATTCAACAGTGTTGGCATTTCGAGATCTTTTAATTAATTCTTTGTCATTTTCTTTTTTCTCAGAAATTTCTTTGTAGATAAATTTGGTTCGGATTAATACAAAACCCACCAAAAAAAGCATGGCAAGCATACCTATCCATTCGGTATAATACAAGAAAAGAACTACAATGCTGGTGAAAATAAACGCCAAAAACGCAGTTAGAAACCAACCTCCAATGACCGAAAATACACCACTGACTCTGTAAACAGCTGTTTCCTGGCTCCATGCTCTATCTCCCAATGCAGCACCCATGGCCACCATAAATGTGACATATGTAGTCGACAAAGGAAGTTTTAAAGACGTTCCCAAAGCAATCAGACTACTACCCACCATCGTAGTAATTAGAGCACGAATGGAATCAAAATTAGCTTCTGTCGCAGGCATATGATCGCGCACAAATCGACTATCGATCCATCGACGTACAGAGGAGGGTATTAAATTATTAAAAAACTTTCCTAGAATAATGAAAAAACGAATAACTGATCGAGAAAAAGCATTGGCCTGAAACTTCTCAACACCCACTTCCTCTTGATCACTTAAATGAGTAGATGTTTCCAAGACATTTAATAATTTTTTATTTACCCATAACGTAACCATCATAATAACCCCTGCTAATACTAGAATGTAGGGTAAATAATCATTTTGAGCATGTAAAAGAATATCCATTTTACATTCATCCGGAGAAAGTCCACTTTCTGAAAAATAAAGATAAGATTCGAAAGCAGATACTGAAGGGCCAATAAAATTCACAAGATCATTTCCGGCAAATGCCATAGCAACAGCAAATGTTCCGTACAAAACTGCCGGCTTATATATATTAAAATTTGGTCTTATAGAACGAATAAAAATCAAACTTAGCATGACAAGCAGAACAAGCCCAAAACCCAAATACCAGAGATTGTCTAAAATCCATGCTTTCACATCTGGAGTCAGAAAAAAGGCGTTTTTCAATCCCTTCACAAAGATGAAATAGGAAATGAAAGCCACCGATATACCAGAAAAAAAAGCTCCAATTACTATTTTCTTATCATATAAAAAAGTGAAGATAATTCTCGAAAAGTACTGAATTATCCATCCAGTCACAAAAGCAAGAGGAACAGAAATCAAAATGGCAGAAAACATAGCCAAAGTTTTATCCTCATTGACATAAGTTGTGATTTCAGCAAATGATGAGCCGGTTTGATGAAGCTTGATCAAAGCCATGGTGAAACCAGCTCCCACAAGTTCAAAAACAAGAGAGACAGTTGTAGATGTTGGTAATCCTGCAGTATTAAACAAATCTAGCAAAATAATGTCGACAACGACAACAGCAAAATAAATCAGAATAATCTCATGAAAAGAGAATTTTTCTGGATGAAAAGCACCAGAACGAGCAACATCTAACATACCACCAGAAAACAAAGCTCCTATCAAAACACCCAATGAAGCCGCAAAAAGCAGAGTTTTGAAACGAGCAATCCTTGATCCGTGAGCTGGTGCCAGAAAATTTACAGCATCATTAGCAACACCTACAGTTAAATCAAGAATTGCAATTAGCATTAAAGCAATTACCGCCAATAAGTAAAAACTCATGTCTTCTTAATATTTACGCAAAAATAATATTGAATCAAAAAAGACATATCACTTCACTATTAACTTTAAATGAAAGATATATTAACTTGTTGTTAACACTAATAATTGTTAGGCTATGTTCAAAAAGCAAGTTAATATTTAGAAAACTAGTAAGAAATTAATTTTGATTTTCTTACAGAATCTATCTCTGCAGGTTTCAGATTATAATTATAGTTATACAAGCAACCCTCCCAATCACCATACATAGGGTTAGGCAACACAATAAACTTAGTACCAAACAAATTTTGATCAATAACTACTTGCTGATTTCGCTCTTCACAGGACTTTTTATCGTACAAACCACTAAAATCAATAAGATTATCACCTATGAGCAAAACAATCTCATAAGAAGCTGCTACTTGTTTTCTCCTATCTTCTTTGCTCGAAGTTGTCTTTTTTAACAATAGGTGATCTTCACCCTGAAATGGAAAACCTTGAGCTAACAAATTTTGTTTTGTTGCTTCTCTTTCCTCTTCTGCTCGGTTGGAAATGTAAAATACATGAACGCCCCTTTCGCGAGCATAATTTGCAAAAGCCACAGCACCTGGAATCGCTGCAGCCTTTGCCTGTAAAACCCAATCTCTCCATCCTTCTGGATATTTGATTCCTTCGAGGATAGTCTTAGCTTCATAAGGACTGTTATCTAATAACGTTTCATCAATGTCGAATACAACCGCAAGATTTGTTTTGCCAGGATTTTTTTTGATAGCCTCGTCAAGCGCCCATCGTGCAACATTATAAGCCTGATAACAAAGGGCTTTATATTCACCAGACGTTTGAAACCAAAGAACACTCATGAGTAATGCATCATTAACACCTATGACAGGTTTATATCGTGTTATGTAGATGGTGTCGCGTACAACTTGAGTTTCTTTGATTACCTTCACTCTACATGAGAGCACTAAAGAAGCTATTACTATTAAAAAAAACCACTTATTCATATCAATATGCTTCTGCTAAACGACGTAATTTTTGGTATTTCTTTCTAGCAGCTTCTTCTGCTGCAATAAACAATTCTGATGCTTCCTTAGGAAAAGTTTTTGCCAAAGCAGTGAATCTTACTTCGCTTTGTAAAAATGATTGAAATTTCGACCAGTCTGGTTCTTTGCTATCTAATTGAAAAGGGTTTTTACCTTCTTTTTCCAGGAGTGGATTATATCTATATAAAAACCAATAGCCTGCCTCAACAGCTAATTTTTGTTGCTCCTGAGCTTTACTCATTCCATATCGCAACCCATGATTAATACAAGTTGAATAAGCAATAATCAGAGAAGGACCCGGGTATTGTTCTGCTTCTTGAACTGCTTTAAAAAACTGATTTTGGTCAGCCCCCATAGCAACCTGGGCAACGTAAACATAACCATATGTCATTGCCATCAAGCCAAGATCTTTTTTAATCATTCTTTTACCAGCTGCAGCAAACTTTGCTACTGCTGCAAGAGGTGAAGCTTTGGATGATTGACCACCTGTATTAGAATATACTTCCGTATCCAACACCAGTATATTCACATCTTCTCCACTAGCAATCACATGATCTAATCCACCATAACCTATGTCATATGCCCAACCATCACCACCTATAATCCAGACAGATTTTTTAATCAAATAGTCTTCAAACGCAATGATCTCCTCCGCTATTTTCCCGTCCCGCTTTCGGGCAACTTCCAGTAATTTTTGCGAAGCAGGTACTGATAATTCACCTTGATGGAAGGTGTTTAACCAGTTTTGACAAGCTTCTCTAAACTCCTCATCCAGCGAAGGCAAAGCTTCAGTCATACGTTTTGCCAGATTTTCTCTCATCTTTCTATAACCCAATGCAATTCCAAAACCATATTCAGCATTATCTTCAAACAAACTGTTTGCCCAAGCAACCCCTTTCCTACTCTTGTAGTTAAACGTATAAGGAGTGGAAGGTGCAGATCCACCATAAATAGAGGAACAACCTGTTGCGTTGGCTACTATCATACGTTCACCGTACAATTGTGTAATTAGTTTAATATATGGAGTTTCTCCACATCCTGCACAAGCACCGGAAAATTCAAACAAGGGTTGAGCAAACTGACTATTTCGAACTGTTTTAAACTTATCTACCACATAATCCTTGTACCCAATTTTTTCGTCCAGATACTTGAAATGATCTGCCTCATGTATTTGTTCATCCAACGGGCTGAAAACAAGAGCTTTTTCCTTAGCTGGACAGGTGTTGATGCAAACGCCACATCCTGTGCAATCCAAGACGCTAACCTGAATTCGATACTGATATTGCTTCAGAGCACCTAAACCTTGGATAGTTTGTAGTTTAAATGGTAAATTGGCAACTTCTTCTTCTGTCAATAAAAAAGGTCTAATAGCAGCATGAGGGCAAACATATGCACATTGATTACATTGAATACAGTTTTCATGTATCCATTTTGGTACAAAAACAGCTATACCGCGTTTCTCATATTTAGTGGTGCCAGGTGGGAAAGTTCCGTCTTCACGTCCAACAAAAGCAGAGACTGGCAAACTATCTCCTTCCTGCCGATTCATTACATCAGCAATTTTTAAAACAAAATCAGGTTTTGCTGGGTCTTCAAAGATAGGATCATCTGGAAGATGAATCCATTCAGGCTGTACTGGGACTTCGATTACTTCTCCTCCACGATCAATGGCAGCAAAGTTCATCTGAAGAATTTCATCTCCTTTTTTACCGTATGTTTTTTCAACAGCTTCCTTCATTTCTGCCACAGCTAATTCATAAGGAATAATATTAGTGACTTTAAAGAAAGCTGATTGCATGATAGTGTTGATCCGATTTCCAAGTCCTAATTCTTCAGCAATAGCCGTAGCATTAATAACGTAAAATTTTATTTTGTTCTTTGCTAATGTCTTTTTAACTGAATTAGGTAGACGACGAATTGTTTCCTCGATACTCCATATGGTATTTAATAAAAACGTACCTCCTTCTTTAATTCCTTTAAGCATGTTGTATTTACCCAGATAGGACGGCACGTGACATGCTACAAAATCAGGGGTGGATACTAGATAGGGAGCTCGGATTGGCTTGTCACCAAAGCGCAAGTGTGAGACAGTAAAACCACCAGATTTCTTAGAATCATAAGCAAAATAAGCTTGACAATATTTATCTGTATTATCTCCTATGATCTTGATAGAATTCTTGTTGGCACCCACCGTTCCATCTGACCCAATACCATAAAATTTTGCTTGATATACAGACTTATCGCAAATATCAATTTCCTCTAATTGGGGAAGAGAAGTGAATGTCACGTCATCTATGATGCCTATAGTGAATCTATTTTTTGGTTCGGATTGCTTGAGATTTAAAAACACCGATATAATCTGGGAAGGAGTAGTATCCTTGGAACTTAATCCATATCTACCTCCTACGATAAGGGGAGCATTTTGTATTCCATAAAAAACACTTTTCACATCCAAGTAAAGAGGTTCACCCTCTGAACCATGCTCCTTGGTACGGTCAAGAACTGCAATTCTCTTTACTGTAGATGGCATCACACGTAAGAAATACTTTTTGCTAAAAGGTCTATATAGATGAACTGCTATTGAACCCACTTTTTCACCCTTACTGATTAAATAATCTACTGTAGCACGAATAGTATCATTAACAGATCCCATGGCTACAATGACGTATTCAGCATCTGGAGCTCCATAATAAGTAAAAGGATGATATTCCCTACCAGTTAATTTTGTAATTTCCTGCATATACTCTTCCACAATGTCAGGTACGCGTTCATAAAATGGATTGGCTACTTCACGAGTCTGAAAATAAATATCTGGATTCTGAGCTGTTCCGCGTGTTACAGGATGTTCCGAATTAAGAGCCCTATTTCTGAATGCTTCAAGGGCATTCCAATCGATCAAATTTCTTAAATCATCTTCTACAAAATATTCAACTTTTTGTATTTCATGAGAAGTACGGAAACCATCAAAAAAATGAAGAAAAGGCACTCTCGATTTAATGGCTGCAAGGTGAGCTACAGGACCTATATCCATAATTTCCTGAACACTTCCGGTTGCAAGCATAGCAAAACCGGTCATTCGACAAGTCATCACGTCGCTATGATCACCAAAAATAGAAAGAGCTTGAGCCGCAACAGCACGAGCAGAAACATGAAAAACACCAGGTAATAGCTCACCAGCAATTTTGTACATGTTTGGAATCATAAGTAGCAGCCCTTGAGAAGCTGTATAAGTAGTTGTCAGCACACCGCTTTGCAAACTTCCATGCACAGCTCCAGCTGCCCCTGCTTCGCTTTGCATTTCAACTACTTTCACAATATTACCAAAAATATTTTTCTTTCCTTCTGCAGCCCATTCATCCACATTTTCTGCCATGTTGCTGGAAGGTGTAATAGGATATATGGCAGCCACTTCGCTGAACATATACGATACATATGAAGCAGCATAATTGCCGTCACATGTAATAAATCTTTTTTGTCTCATATGATTTTTTTTTGCAAATGTAATCCTTTTTAAAATGGAACCCTTCGTCAAAGTTTAAATTCTTCACGAATCGCTGGTACTAAATCTTCTTTTTCCCACGGGAAAAACCATACTTCTTTATAGTAACGTTCCTTGCCATCAATCACTTCTCTCTGAGCATCACTATGTAAAGGAGAAACTTCAACTTTTTTTCTAAAAGGTTCACGACCAAAATGCCCATAAGCAGCTGTAGGTAAATAAATAGGATTCTGTAAATTGAATTTCTTGATGATGGCATATGGTCTTAAATCCATGATATTTAGCAGTTTATTAGCAATCTCTTGATCGCTCATTTTTACTTTAGCTGTTCCGTAAGTATTTACATAAAATCCAACAGGTTTGGATACACCAATGGCATAAGCAATCTGCACAAGAATCTTATCTGCCAGTCCTGCAGCCACAGCATTTTTTGCAATATAACGCATGGCATAAGCTCCAGAACGATCTACTTTAGAGGGGTCTTTGCCACTAAAAGCACCTCCACCATGAGCTCCATGTCCGCCATAAGTGTCAACAATAATTTTTCTCCCAGTTAAACCTGTATCACCATGAGGTCCACCTATAACAAATTTACCAGTGGGATTAACAAACAATTTGAAATCATTCTTTAAAAGATTCCTAACCCTTAAAGGCACATCACTCGATTCGAAAACTCGAGGAATAAGGTGTTTTTTTATGTCTTCTATAATAACCTTTTGCATGGTTTCTTCGGAACCAAATTCATCATGCTGGGTAGATACTACAATAGTGTCAATTTTTAAAGGAGTTCCATCATCAGCATACTCAAGTGTTACTTGAGATTTTGCATCGGGTCTTAAGTAAGTCATCACATGACCTTCACGTCTAATATCTGCCAATCTCTGCACAAGCAAGTGGGCAATCTCAATACTGATTGGCATGTAATTATCCATTTCTCGACATGCGTAACCAAACATCATCCCTTGATCCCCAGCACCTTGCTCGTAAGGATCCTGCTTTTCGACTCCCCTGCGTATGTCTTCAGACTGTTCATGAATAGATGATATAATTCCACATGAATTATAGTCAAATCTGTATTCAGGTTTAGTGTATCCTATTTTTTTAATAACCTCTCTTACAACTTCCATGTGATCTACCCATGCTTCGGTTCTAACCTCTCCAGCAAGCACTACAAGCCCCGTTGTAACTAATGTCTCACACGCCACTTTTGAGTTTGGATCTTGTCTAAGAAACTCATCCAGCAAAGCATCGGATATTTGATCGGCAACTTTATCAGGATGTCCCTCGGAAACTGATTCTGAAGTAAAAAAGTAACTCATATTTTTTTTGCAAAGCTATATATTTTTTCTGCTTATGTAATCGAATTTTCATAAAAAAACCGCCCCGAAGGGCGGTTTAGTTTCTTTAGCATTTTGCCATGTTACTGCTTTACAGCACCACCACGAGCTGGTTTTTGAGTGTTGGTAGTAGGAGGTGTAGTTTGTTGTGGTGTTTGTTGAGGTTTCTGTTGAGTTGTGGGTTTAGTAACAGGCTTGTTCTTTTCAGCATTCTTAATGCTGTCTTCCTTTGCTTTAGCAATCGAATCTTGACGAGCTTTTTCAAGTTCTTCAGCTTTTTTAATGCTGTCTTCTTTCACTTTAGCAATGGAATCAGCTTTGCGAATGCTGTCCTGCTTTGCTTTTTCATCGTCTTTTTTGCCTTTGCATGCTACCATGGCAAAAATGCCAGCAAGAGCTAAAACTGCCAAAATATTTCTCATACTTTTGAGGTTTTGATATGCAAAAGTAAAATTTTTTTTAAAAGTTGTATCATTTTTAAAAATTTTTTTTGTTCACGATAAAATTTATAGTATTTTTGCATAACCAAAAAAAAAGAATATGAAAAAGAAAATGTTGAAATTATCGGCAATTCTTGTAGCCGGTTTAATGATTCTAGCATCTTCATGTAAAGATGACACTGTACCCCCAGTTATTACATTAACAGGAGAATCCGAGGTTTTTTTAAATCTTGGTGATACTTGGCAGGATCCAGGAGCAACAGCCGAAGATGATAATGATGGCAATTTAACATCTCAAATAACTACCACAGGTACAGTCAATACCAACAAAGTTGGTGAATACACCATTACTTATACCGTAAGTGACGAAGCAGGTAATACAGCTACTGCTACACGAAAAGTATACGTAAAGGCAGATCGTCTTGCCGGAACTTATCAAGTAAACGGAAGTATTACAGGTCCTGGTCAAGGCAACTATCAGTGGACTGAAAATGTTCAAGCATCGAGTGTTGATTATAATAAACTTATTTTTAGCAATTTCAGTGGATTTGCTAATTTAAACGTAAATGGTATTGTAAGTGGAGATAACATTTCTCTTAATCAAACTGTTACTTATGACTGGGATGATGATGGAACACCAACACAAGCTACCATATCTACTACTTCTTCTTCGTACGAAGTAACTGGTCCATCTGCAGGACAATGCAAAATAAAAACTATTAACTACTCAATTAATTATGGATCTGCAGGAACCGATGTTGTAGCTGCTACTTATACAAAGCAATAATTTGTTTAAGTTTTTTACAAAAAGGCTGTCATGTGACAGCCTTTTTTATTTTATTTATTCAATCTAAAATGATCAGCTTATGAAAAAATTTCTTCTGTTCCTTTTTTTATTCTTTTCAACCCTACTTGTAAGTTTGTCCATTATTAGAATGTTATTTTTAGTATGCAATCATTCGTTTTTCCCTCCTATATCATTCTCTGATGGATTATGTATCTTACTTTATGGAACTCTATTTGATCTTTCGGCTATATGCACTTTTTTCCCATTCATTTCTTTTTTTTGGTTTTTACCACCTGTATGGATGCAAAAAAGAATCCTTAAGTTCTTAACAACTTTCTTTTTTATCTTAGCGTTTTTTTGTATGATGGCTCCATCATTAGTAGATGTAGCTTATTATTCCTACAATTTGAAACGTCTTACTTTTGAGATACTTGACTTTGTGGGGACTGTTAAATCGGAATTTATCAAACTTTTTCCCAGATTTTTACTTGATTATTGGTGGCTTGTTTTGCTTTTTATTGCACTTCTAGCTATTGGGATTTACTTGTTTATTCGATTAAGAAATGCTTTCGCAGTCATTTCGCGACCATACGTTTTTCAGCTAGGATTTGTTCTTTTTCTTCATTTTTTTCTTATTATCGGTGCCCGAGGATCAGTTGGTTATAAGCCTTTGAGCATCCTTTCTGCTTCAACTTTTACGGGTGCAGAATATAGTCATATCGTTCTTAATTCTACCTTTACTATCATAAAAACTATGGGCAAAACCGATTTATATTCTGTGTTTTTCTTTGATGATGCATTCGCTGAGCAATTATATCCATATTGTAAATCAGGCTTTCGAATTTCTCAAAATACGCCAGCTATACAAAAAAATGTTATCATCATTGCAGTAGAAAGTCTTTCTTCAGCTTATATGGGTTTTATCAGGCAAGATGGAATCACTTACACACCTTTTTTAGATTCATTGTGTCAGGTCTCTTTAGTATTTCCATATGCTTTTGCTAACTGCAAGCGAAGTATCGAAGGTATCCCTGCCATACTGAGTGGATATCCAGCTTTAACACATACTCCTTTATTGGTTTCTGCTTATGCATGTAATACTCTGCCAAGTTTATCGAAGGTGCTTCACTCAAATAATTATCATTGTGTTTTTTTTCATGGCGGAAGAAAAGGCACCATGATGCTGGATAAGTATACTCAAAGCATTGAATTTGATCAATACTTTAGCTTCAATGACTATCATGGTAATCAAAGCGACTATGACGGTTATTGGGGAATATATGATGAACCATTTCTTCATTTTACTATTCAAAAAATAAATAATTTACCACGGCCTTTCTTTGCCTTCATCTTTACCTTATCATCTCATCATCCATATAGACTCCCTCAAGACAAGAAAAATTTTTACCATCCGAACGATGAACTACCTATTTTATCAACTATTCGTTATGCGGATTACAGTTTGAAACAATTTTTTAAAGAAGCCTCTCAACAAACATGGTTCCGGAACACTATTTTTATCATTACAGCTGATCACACAGCCCAAATGCCTTCTGGTTGTTTTCAGCATTTTCCTTTTAATCAAGCTCTCCCCATCATCTTTTACGATCCCTCCAATGACTCAATTAGAGGAGTTTCCCCAACGTTAACTCAGCAAATTGATATTTTTCCCTCTATCATTGACTACCTAGATTTACAAGATACTGTCTGTTGTTTTGGCAACAGTTTTTTTAGTAATTTAGATGCAAGATTTGCTGTGATGTACGTGTTCCCCAATGTAGTTGCAGTTTTTCCCGATACGACTTACATTATACTTCACCCAGATGGTAAAACGAGTATTCATACTTATCCACGCTGTTTAAAATTCCCGATTCAAAGCCAAAATCTAAACCAAAATGAATCTATTAACATCTTCAAAGCATTTTACCAACAATACGTACATCGAACCAAGAAAAATTTACTATGGAGGAAATAAGCACCTATCGCCGAATTATTATTATCAACCCTATGGCTGGCAGAAAAAAACAAACATCCTTGCTTATTAATAAACTCATTGACTTTCTTGAAAAACAAAATTTACGAATTCCTGTCAAATTTTCTGGCTATACAGGTCATGCACGCGAAATAACTCGTGATGCCATTGATAAAGGTTACAAACATTTTATCGTCGTTGGAGGGAATGGTACTCTTCACGAAGTTGCTTCCGTTCTCATTCACTATCCCGAAACAACATTATCGCTGGTTGCTGCTGGAAGCGGTAATGGACTAGCTAATCATCTAAAAATTCCCAGTGAACCAGAAAATGCCCTGATGATCGCATTACGCTCTCAAACTACATCAATAGATATTGGATGGATCAACGACGTACCCTTTTTCAGTGTCGCAGGTATTGGCTTTGATGCTTATATTGCCAGACGATTTTCTTATTCACATCGCAGGGGATTCCTTAGCTATGTTAAACATGTCATGCTTGCTTATCCTTTTTATAAGCCTAAAATTTATACCATAACTATAGATGGGAACACCATCATTACAAAAGCTTTAATGATAACTTTCGCTAATTCCAACCAATACGGAAATTCAATTTCTCTAGCGCCTGACGCAAGTTTATCTGATGGAATGATCGATCTCATTGTTATGAAAAAAGTTCCTATATGGTTAGCTATATTTCTTTGGCCTTTGCTTTTTATGAAGATCTTACATAAAACTTCGTTTGTTAAAGTCTATCGTGTTCGTGATGTAATCATTCAATTACATCAGAAGGATTATTTACATGTCGACGGTGATCCTTTTCCACTTCGAAGTCGTTCGTTAAAAATATATGTTCAACCTCAATCTCTTCGTATCAGTATACCTTAAATTATTAAAATCATGAAAAAAAATACGTTTAATGATTTTTCGGAGCTTTTTAATATTCTATCTGAAGAAGAAAAAAACTATTTGATTGAAAAAAAACGTGAGGAAGCTCATCGGTTGACCTTGGATCAATTCGTAATTAGGGAAGAAAAAAGGAGTAATGGAAAATTTGTCACCATCATTGAAGGTTTCTCTTGTTCCGACCATTTAATAGAAGAATTTGCTCACCAAATCAAACAATATCTCGCGGTCGGTGGAACTACGAAGAACGGTCACCTAATCCTACAAGGCAAAATAGCAGATAAAGTAATCGATTACTTAACAAATTTGGGATATAATGCAAGAAAAAAATAATCATTTAAACAGGACTGAATTTTCGGCTAATTGAACACACTTCTCTTTTTTTAAGATTCAATAATATATATTTAAGTTACTTCAATACTTAAAATACTTAACTACTTTGAAAGAAAATCCATAATTACGCAACTCCTATGTAAGGCTTGTTCCTTACGTCCATTTTACTTTGGTCACATAAAGCATTTATTCGAAACGTGTAAGATTAGTTCAACAGATTTACCAGTAAAAATTTATCATGTTTGAACAGGAAAATATTTCTTTTTAAACCAAAATGCAACATTGACTAATCCGATCATCACAGGTACCTCAACCAGAGGTCCAATAACGGCAGCGAATGCCTCACCTGAGTTCATCCCAAAAATAGCAATAGCAACAGCTATTGCAAGCTCGAAATTATTGCTGGCAGCAGTAAAAGAAAGCGTGACCGATTGGCCATATGTGGCTCCTATTTTTCTGCTGATCAAAAAAGAAGTAACGAACATGGTCACAAAATAGATCAGCAGTGGAACAGCAACCAATATCACATCCAAGGGAATTTTGATGATGTATTCACCTTTGAGTGAAAACATCACAATGATGGTAAACAATAAGGCAATCAATGTTATAGGACTAATTGTAGGAATAAATTTTTGATGATACCATTCTTTGTTTTTAATCCTAATCAGTATGAAACGCGTGAGGAAACCCGCTATAAAAGGAATACCCAGGTATATGAATACACTTTCGGCAATTTGTCCGATAGTGATAGTCTTCACTGCGTCATTGGTAGGAAGTCCAAACCACCCTGGAAGGACTGCTATGAAAAACCAAGCATAAATAGAAAAGAAAATAACCTGAAAGATGGAATTGAAAGCAACCAATCCTGCTGCATACTCAGTGTCACCTTCAGCAAGCTCGTTCCAAACAATTACCATAGCAATGCAGCGAGCAAGCCCAATCATGATAATGCCATACATATAAGACAAATTGCTGTTGCCCGGGCCTGGAAATGCAACAAACATTAGTATTGCAAGGACGAACATAAGGAGTGGACCGATTCCCCAGTTAAGTACCAAAGAAAGCAACAAAACCCTCCAATTTTTAAAAACGTCTTTTAACTCTTCGTACTTGACTTTAGCTAATGGTGGATACATCATAAGTATAAGTCCGATTGCTATCGGGATATTGGTTGTGCTTTCTGGAGTAGATTTTAAAGAATTCCAAAACTGAGCTATAGACGGGAAAAAATAACCACTGAGTACACCAACTGCCATCGCAAGAAAAATCCATAAAGTCAAGTAGCGATCAAGAAACTTTAACTGTTTTTTTTGTTTTTCCATTATAGCTTTTTTTATTCATGCAACAAAAGTAATCGTTTTCTCATTACGAGTATTACAAGTGATTAAGGATTAAAAACGCACAATAATCTTATTTCCATGCAAATGTCGCCAATAAAAAACCCTATAGAGTAACACTTTTTATGATTTGAGATTATCCTAGAAAGATACAGATAAATTGCTCACTAATCATAAATGATAGCACATATGATTTCTTGCAATATGAAAATATTTTACATCAATTTGATTTAAAAAAACCTCTATTAAAATTTTTGTGAATAAGAAAATCAATACAAAATGTCCTTAAATTCGGCAAATCAAAAGTAATTCAAGTGCCCGGAACAGGACTCGAACCTGCACATCCTCACGGATACTAGTCCCTGAAACTAGCGCGTCTACCAATTCCGCCATCCGGGCATAAAAAAAGTGCCCAGGACAAGACTCGAACTTGCACGCCCTTGCGGGCACTACCCCCTCAAAGTAGCGTGTCTACCAATTTCACCACCTGGGCACTTGCATGTGCAAAATTATACTTTTTTAAAACAACATCAAACATTATTCTTCCGTAACTCTCTGACGAATAACCTCATATAGGATAATACCAGCACTAACCGAAACATTAAGCGATTCTACGTGCCCAAGCATTGGAATGCTAATCCAGTCGTCTGAAATTTTCATCAACTCTGGAGAAATTCCTCTTTCCTCATTGCCGAAGATAAATGCCACAGGTAAAGTAAAGTTTTCCCGATAATAAGTCTTATTAGCCTTATCAGTTGTGGCATACACTTTTATGCCACTTTTTTGCAAATACTTTACCGCTGATATAAGATTTGAACTACGTGCAACTGGAACATGCAACAAAGCACCGGCACTGGCCTGAATCGCATCCGAAGTAACAGATACACTGTTTCTCTCAGGTATGATAATTCCTGTTACACCTGTGGCTTCACAACTTCGTGCAATGGCACCAAAATTTCTAACATCTGTTATTTTATCCAAAATAACAAATAAATGGTTTTCTCCTTTTTCGTAAGTACGTATAACCAATTCCTCGAGCGAGGCGTATGTAATTTGCGTAAGTGTTGCAACGATTCCTTGATGATTCTTTTGTGTTAAAGAATATAATTTTTCAATGGGAACTTCTTTAACAACTACTTTTTTTTCTTTAGCAAGTTCAAGAATTTTTCGGAGAATCAATTTTTTTTCAAGACCACGGGCAATAAAAATTTGATCTATGAGAGCGTCACTTTCCAAAGCTTCTAAAACACTATGAAACCCATAAATTAAATTTTCTGTTTTCATCTTCTCCAGATTTCTATCATATTATACCAAATATCCCTGTATTGAGAATTTCTTTCCAACACGTACTCGTAGAGTTTCGGTAGGATTTCTCTTTTGATAAACCTAAATTGCATAGACATCCAATTGTTTTCCTGTCCGTAGACCCATATCTCACTTTGATCATTTCTGTACACACTTCCTGGAGGCCCCATGACCACATAGATCATACCTCTGTCCGTTTTCCATCCCTCCACGTGGTTGGTAAAAAGCTCATTGGCTCTGACTACTCGATGATAAAAACGACGAATGAGCTGGCGAGCCATTTCTTCCGTACCTCCCAATTTTAACCAGAATTTTTCCACTTTTTCTGCTAAATTTTCACCCTGAAACAAATCATCATATTCTTTCTGAGTCGTTATGTATCGCATGGGATATGCCATTGCTTCGTATGTATTCACCATAGGAAAGTCTTTTTTGGTTACAAGCCAAGCATATATTCCATCTTCCGAAGCTGATCTTAAAACATACAAGCCTTCTTTCTCTGCAATAAAGCTATATAAATACGTGCTATCTTTTTTAATCTGAATAGAAGTTTCCGATGTAACTCTCCACACTGGAGAAGATACCGCAAATGGTGGATCTGGAAAATCAGCAAATGTACAATGAGTAATGTTAAAATCAGTAGGCTGTTTTTCTAAATAAAACTTGATCGTATCGTATAATGAAACGATTCTCCGTTGATTGTAACATAAGGGAAAATGATTTTTTTCGTTTACGTATAACAACTTTTCAAAAAACCACACATATTGAAAAGTTTTGTTTTTGTGTAAATCAGTTATTTCAATTAAGGCATGAATAGGATAAAGAAAAGCTGGTCTATATTTTATAATGATGAATGTATCGGGTGATGAAGAATTTATGGGTAAACTATGAGAAAAACTAAATGAATCAAGAATAGCGCTTTTTTTCATTGACCGAAAAAGCAACACCCTTACCCTTAGCAGAATTTGATACTGATTATTTTCATTTTTACTTAAAAAAGAAGAATGACGAAAAACAAACCTCAAAGCCGTAACGTTAGAATCCTTTCCAGAATTTATTTTAGTTTCGAAGTTACTTAAATCAATCAAAGGTGACTGAAAATTTTCATCATAATTTTCAGCCAGATTTACCGAAGGAACATAAACAGTCGTAACGCAAGAACATAAGAAAATGAAAAGTAAAAAAAAATGCCTGTTCATTTATTGAGCGTTTTAGCATGAAACTGATAAGGTATGCGTTGTTTAATGCTCTGAGCAAGTGTAAGTTCATCCATGTAATCCAATTCATCCCCAACTGAAATTCCTCTTGAAATGGTAGTAAATTGAATGGGAACATTCATTAATTGCTGATAAATAAAAAAACTCGTATTATCACCTTCGATGGTTGCTGGCAAAGCAAGAATAATTTCTCTGATTTCTCCAGTTTGTATCCTTTCAAACAGAGTGGATAAGTGCAACATGGTGGGAGTAATGCCATCGAGAGGAGAAATAAGACCCCCGAGGACATGATACAAACCTTTGTATTCTTGAGTTCGTTCGATAGCTATTACATCTCTAACATCTTGCACGACACACAAGATATCCCTATGGCGATTGGGATTGGAACAAATAGAACATATTTCTTCATCACTGATGTTATGACAAATTCTACAATACTGTATATTTTCTCTTAAATCATGAATAGATTTAGCAAGGGAACGAGCAAGAGCTTTATCTTGTCGTAAGATGTGCAAAGCCAATCTAAGAGCTGTTCGATAACCTATACCAGGTAAGCGAGATAAATCCTCTACAGCTTTCTGCAATACTTTTGATGGCAAATCATTAAGGTTCATGACGAATTATTTACTCATTCCACAGGCTCTTTCATACGCTTTGTCTGCTCCAGGATACTTTAAATCGACAGCTTTTTTCAGATCAAGACATGCTCCCTTTGAATCACCCTGCATATCTTTGATAGCACCCCTATAAAAGTAGGCTCTACCTCCTGCTCCGTACTTTACGGCATTGTTTAGGTCTTCGAGAGCTTTGTCGTATTGTTTTTTGTCGAAAAAATAGACGCCACGACTCTCGTAAGCTTCAGCATTTTTCGGATTAAGCTGAAGAACCTTGTTGTAGTCAGCAATAGCTGCTGTTTCCTTTCCTTTAAGCACTTTACTTTCAGCTCTTCGAAGATATGCTTCCTCATAAGATGGCTGCAAAGAGATGGCTTTATTGAAGGAAACGATGGCTGAATCGTGTTGTTGCAATTTCATAAAAGCCAAGCCTCGCCATAACCAATATCGAGAATGTTTTTTATTGACACCTATTAAAAAATTGGCTGAATTTAAAGCATCCTGATACTGCTCAAGCTTCATAGAAAGGTTAAATAAATGTATGTGTAAAGTACTATCATTCAATCCAAGTTTTTTAGCTTGCTTCAGATCGTCAAAAGCATTCTGCCACTCTTCTTTTTTCATGAACAGTATGCCACGGTGGTACCATGCATCTGCCATAGAAGGGTTTTTTCCAATTATTAAGGAAAACTGATCAAAAGCTTGTTGATCTTTCCCCTGCAAAAAAAAGATCTTTCCTTTCATCACTTCCCACGAAAGCTGATCATCCAATTCTTGTATTTTAGTAATGTCTCTCAAAGCTTCATCATATTTTTGATCTTCCATGTACCATTGAATACGAGTCCCATAAGCATCCTTAAATCGAGGAGCTAATTCGATGGATTTCGAAATATCCTGATAGGCTAAATCTTTTTTTTGAGCATCACGATAATAAAGAGAACGATAGAAAAATGTCAGATAATAATCCTTACGTTTTTGCAATGAAGTTTCGTAATCTTGTAGAGCTTCATTTTTTTTACCAAGATCAAAATAGCATTTACCTCGTTGAGTATATGCCTCATAATAATATGGGCTGATTTCGATGCATTTGGTAAAATCAGCTATAGCTTCTTTAAGCCATCCTTTCTTCATCTTGTCGAGACCAGCATCATAATAGGCATTAGCAGTTTGCGTAGGTGTTTGTGCCCGTATGACATTGATTAAAACAACAACAAAGTAGACAAGGTTTTTCATTTTGAAACTGATTCAAACAATGTTTTTGCCTTTTCTATCATGAGAGTGAGGTTTTCCTTTTTGGAGCCAGCAGCCATTGCAAGTGTAGTTTGGCCTCCTCCTTTTCCTTGAATTGGTTGGACAATTTCTTTAATCCAATTGCTAGCGTTGATATTGTATTTTTTAGCAAGTGTTTCATCCACGTATAGAACAACATGAACTTTTTCAGGGTCCTGAGTAGAATAAAGCAAAGCCATTAAAGGTAAATTCTCCCGTTTGAACTGGTAAGTCAAATCTTTAAGTTCATTTCCATTCAAATCCATTTTTTCTATAAGGTATACATATGAATTTTTATGAACAGTTTTGGAAAGTAACATTTTTGCTTGATGTGAAAGCTCCTTCTGTTTAAATTGTTGAATTTGTTTTTCCATGGATAAAATGGTAGCTTTTAATTCATCTATCACCTGCACAGGATCCTTTCCTTTGAGAAAAACTCGTAGTTCGGTCGATTTGTTATGCAATTGCTGAAAATATTGTAAAGCTTTTCTGCCAGTAACTGCTTCTATTCGCCTGACACCAGCGGCAATTGCTGATTCCTCCACAATTTTAAACACGCCTATTTCACCAGTAGCACGCACATGGGTCCCACCACATAATTCTTTGCTCTCATCGAACTGAATAACTCTTACCTCATCGCTATACTTCTCGCCAAAAAGTGCAATGGCTTGCATTTCCATAGCACGAGAAAATGGAATTTTTCTATATTCTTGCAGAGGAATATTTTTCCTAATTTGTTCATTGATCAATTCTTCAATATGAATTATATCACTGGGTGATAATTTTTGAAAATGCAAAAAATCAAACCTCAAATAATCGGGGTGAACCAGTGAACCTTTTTGTTCGACGTGAGTTCCGATCAATTTTCGTAAAGCCCAATGCAAAAGGTGAGTGGCCGAATGGTTACGCATGGTATCCCATCGTCTTTCTACATCCACTTTTGCCAACCAAACACCATCCAACGACTCGGGCAAATTGTCGGTAATGTGAATGATCAACTCATTTTCTTTGATGGTGTTCGTTACATGAATCACTCGTTGATCTTGTATAAGCCAGCCCTCATCACCTACTTGTCCACCTCCCTCAGGATAAAAAGGAGTTCGGTCAATCACAAGATGGTAAAAAGTTTTACCTTTATGGGTAACCTTGCGATATTTTATAATTTTTGTTTCAATTTCAAGGACGTCATATCCGACAAATTCAATTTCACTCGGAGGGTTTAATTCGATCCAATCTCCCATATGAACCTCGGCATCTTGCCTACTCCGTTGTTTTTGCTGTTCGAGTAATTGCTGAAAGCCCTCTACATCCACAGTCATATCCCTTTCTTTTGCCATAAGTTGAGTCAGGTCGAGTGGAAAACCATAAGTGTCATATAATTCAAAAGCAGTTTCACCCGAAATGATCTTAGTTGGATTTTTTTCAACATACATCTCAAAACGTTTGATGCCATGAGATAAAGTTTGAAGAAAAGAAGCCTCTTCCTCTTCTATAGCCTTGACTACCAAAGATTTTTGTTGTTCCAATTCGGGAAATTGCTCACCCATGATTCTACATAATACTGGGTAAAGATAAGTTAGAAAAGGTTCTTTAAGATTTAAGAAAGAGTAACCATAACGGACAGCCCGGCGGAGAATACGTCTAACGACATAGCCAGCTTTGACATTCGACGGCAACTGTCCATCAGCAATAGCAAAAGACACAGCCCTGATATGATCGGCAATTACGCGCATGGCTATATCAACTTTCTCATCTTTGCCGTACTTTAAATCTGTTAGTTCTTCTAGTCGCTCAATCAAAGAACTGAACAAGTCGGTTTCGTAGTTCGAATTTTTATTTTGCAAAATACGGACAAGACGTTCGAACCCCATCCCCGTATCTACATGCCTATCTGGTAGCATCTCAAGTTGCCCGGAGGCATTTCGGTGATACTGAATAAAAACAAGATTCCAAAGCTCTATAACTTCCGGACTGCCAGCATTAACCAGGAAATGACCAGGTAATTTTGAACGCTCAACTTCCGATCGAAGATCAACATGTATTTCAGAGCAAGGACCACATGGACCAGTCTCACCCATTTCCCAGAAATTATCTTTTTTATTTCCAGCAATGACACGAGTAGGATCAACAATGTTTTCCCATATTTTTTTCGTTTCTTCATCAGGTAAAAGATTTTCTTCACGATCTCCCTGAAAATAAGTAACATAAAGCCTGTCAGGTGGTATGCCATATTCCTTTGTCAATAGCTCCCAAGCCCATGCTATGGCTTCCTGCTTGAAATAATCGGCGAAAGACCAGTTACCAAGCATTTCGAACATGGTATGATGATAGGTATCGAGACCCACCTGTTCCAAATCATTGTGCTTTCCACTTACCCGCAAACATTTCTGGGTATTAGCAATGCGTGGATAGGGAGATTTGATATTTCCTAAGAAATAATCTTTAAACTGATTCATGCCTGCATTGGTGAACATCAGGGTAGGATCATTCTTGACCACCAGTGGAGCTGACGGTACAATATGATGCCCGCGTTCTTCAAAAAAAACCAAAAATTTTTTCCGTATTTCTTTAGATGTCATGATAAGTCAAATTCCGTATCAAAATTACAAATTTTCTGGTTGCCATTTCGTATCCAGTACGTTTCTTTTCTTGAATCGAAAATCCTTCTTCTTTGTCTCTTAATTCACCTTCAATTTTTATCCGCCAAACACACACTTCATTTACATGCATTTTTAAAAACCCAAAAAATCAATGAAACCTTTCTGAAGACATAATAGAAAAGTATTCATACGTCAAACTTAGCCAGATTATTAAGCTAGCAACTAATCAAAGCAAACTTGTTTCTCTGAAAAATTGATATCGTTCTAAGTGAAATTGTTATTTTTTCATTCGCTCACCAAAAATTGCTGTGCCAATTCTTACCATTGTTGCCCCTTCCTCTATGGCAATATCATAATCATGACTCATTCCCATGCTGATTTCCTTAAATTCAGGATAATCGTAAAAAATTTGATTTTTTAAACGATCAAAAACGTTCTTCAAATTTTTGTATTCTTGACGAGTTAGGGATTTATCGTCTGTTAAGCTCCCCATCCCCATCACACCTGCAAATACAATATGCGAAAATTGCTTATATTGTTCTTTTTGAAGAAAAGGAAAAGTCTCATCTGTTGAAAATCCAAACTTTGAGCCATCCAACGCAATGGAAATTTGCAAAAGACACGATAACGAACGATTAATTTTAGCTGCTTGTTTTTCGATTTCCTGCAAAAGAGCTAAGGAATCGACACTATGGATATAGCCGATGAAGGGTGCAATGTATTTGACCTTGTTTCTTTGAAGATGCCCGATGAAATGCCATGTAATATCAGAAGGTAGATATGGTTGTTTTTGCATAAGTTCCTGGACATAATTCTCTCCAAAATCCCTAATGCCAGCTTCGTAAGCTTCTTTGATCTCATCAATTGTTTTGGTTTTACTCACAGCTATCATTCTTACATGCGATGGTAGTTTTTCTAGAATTAAAGTAGCATTCTCGTAGATGATACCCATTTTTTTTGCAAAGTTAACTAAATGCAAAAGATCATGGTAGATCATTCTGTTGATTCTGACAAAGAATGAAGGAATAAAAAACCAAAATTTCATAAGTTTGCAAAAACTACCATGAAAATTTCTTATAAATGGTTGAGTCAATACCTTAATTTACTTCTCTCCCCAGAGGAATTGTCAAGGATACTGACTGAGAATGGCCTTGAAGTAGAAAGTATTGAGCATTACAAAAAATTCCCCTCCAATCTTGCTGGTGTTGTAACAGGTGAAATCATACACTGTGAAAAAATTGAACATTCTGAATCGCTGTATTTTACGAAAGTCGCCATTGGAAACGATGCTTTGAATGTTGTTTGCGGTGCACCGAATGTTGCTCTTGGTCAAAAAGTATTAATAGCTCTCCCTGGTACTACTTTATATCCATTTCAGAAAAATCCTATTAAAATCGAAAAAACCACCATTCGAGGTTATGAAAGCCAGGGAATGATTTGTGCTGAGGACGAACTGGGTATCAGCGACAAGCATGATGGCATTTTGGTCTTAAAACCTGACATTCCCATTGGCCTACCAGCTTCATCACTTTTTGAGAACTACGAAGATGTAGTTTTCGAGATCAGCATTACGCCAAATCGGACAGATGCTCTTTCGTATCTTGGTATTGCTAAAGACATTGCAGCAGCTTTAAAGAATCGTTATTCTCAAAAAGATGTCAGAGTTTTTCCTCCTTCTGTCGACAATTTTGTAGTTGACAATCACGAGCTTAAAATTACCGTGACCGTAGAAAACACAGAAGCTTGTGGGCGATATTCAGGACTCACTTTAAAAGATGTAAACAATGGTGACAGCCCTATGTGGCTCCAGAATTTTCTCATGGCTTCCGGACTCCGCCCAATCAACACTGTTGTCGACATTACTCAGTTCATTATGTATGAAACTGGTCAACCACTTCATGCATTCGATGCCGATCAAATTGAAGGTAAGCTGGTGATTGTCAAATGCTTGCCAGAAGGAACGATTTTTAAAACTTTAGATGGTAAGGAAAGAAAACTCAAAGCAACAGATCTCATGATTTGCCACGCTACAGATGGTATGTGCATGGCTGGAGTTATGGGTGGAGTAGAAAGTGGAGTTACTCATACGACTCAACGTGTTTTTTTGGAGAGTGCATGGTTCCATCCCACATGGATTCGCAAAACTGCACGTTATCATGATCTTCATACCGATGCAGCTTACCGTTTCGAACGTGGCACTGATCCCAATGGTACAGTTTATGCCCTTAAACGAGCTGCACTACTCATCCGAGAACTTACTGGAGCACAAATATCTAGTGATATCGTAGATGTTTATCCAAAACCCGTACAACCTGTTTCCATTCATTTTTCACTCCGCAATTTTGAACAATTCAGTGGACAATCCATCGATCTCACTACCATTCGAGAAATACTTACTGATCTTGATTTTTCTGTTCAATACGAAGAAGAAAAAAGAGAATTTTTGGTTTCTGTTCCTACCTATCGAGTGGATGTTACCAGAAAAGAAGACGTATATGAAGAAATACTACGTATTTACGGATTTAACCAAATTGTAATTCCTCGCGAACAAACTTTCAGTTTTCAAATCTTTCAAAAAAATTTACTTGACCTAAAATCTGAAATATCTTCATTTTGGGTTGGTCGGGGTTTCCAGGAAGTTTTAACCAACAGTTTATGTGCCGAGAAGTGGTATGTAAACACAGGTCTAGCAAATAAAGACCGCATCATATATATTGAAAATCCTCTCAGCACTGAACTCAACGTACTTCGACCCCATATGCTTCCTTCTTTGCTAGAGGCAGCTTCTTACAATCTTCGTCATTTTCAAGAAAACCTTCGTTTTTTCGAGATAGGAAAAATCTATGAATATGATGATATTACATCCCAAGACATAAGAAAGCTAATTCACGAAAAAGACGTAGTCGCTCTACTTCTACTAGGAAACCGTTACGAAAGGATATGGAATCACGCCGGGGAAAAAACAAATTTTTACGACATGAAGGAATGTCTGGATGGTTTCTTTCAAATCAGTCAATTGGACGGAGATCTCGTATTGAGGGAAGTAGAAAAAAGTGGTTTCTCCTATGCATTGAACTATACTTTAAATGACATGGAAGTAGCTTACATCGGTAACGTACATCCTTCTATACTTGCTCAATGGGACATTCACGAAGAAGTTTTTTTCGCCGAAATTGATCTTAACTTATTATGGGAATTAATTCACCATAAATCTTTGCAATTCAAGGAACTTCAAAAATTCCCTGGAATTCGCAGAGATCTTGCTATTCTCATACCCTATCACTTAACTTTTCAAGAAATTAGCCAATACATAAAAGCTCTTCCCATTAATACTATAAAAAAAATTAATTTATTTGACGTATATGTTCATCCATCGTGGGAAAATCGGCAAAAAAGTTACGCCATTTCCTTTTACTTTGCTCATCCTGAAAGAACTTTACATGATGAAGAAGTAGATGAATGGATGCAAATGATCATTGAGTCTTTATATGAAAAATGGAAAATTTCCATTCGTTAAAATAATAATAGTTTTTGTACGTTTGTAAAAATTGTAAATTTTAGAAGCATATGAAGAAAATACCGACCATGGATATTACTGAATTAAATGAAAAGATTAAAAAAGAAACTGAATTTATTGATATACTCAGAATGGAGCTTGGTAAAAGTATTGTAGGGCAGAAGAACATGATCGACAAGATGCTTATAGCTCTTTTTGCAAATGGTCATTTGTTGGTTGAAGGTGTACCAGGTCTAGCCAAAACACTTGCTATTAAATCCCTTGCATCAGCCATCGATGCTAAGTTCAATCGGATCCAATTCACGCCAGATCTTTTACCTGCAGATATAACAGGGACCATGATTTACAGTCCAAAAAAAGAAGAGTTCGAGGTCAAATTTGGACCTGTTTTCGCTAATTTTATTTTAGCTGATGAAATCAATCGTTCTCCTGCCAAAGTACAAAGTGCTTTGCTCGAAGCCATGCAAGAAAGGCAAGTTACTCTTGGTGAACAAACTTACAAACTTCCCGATCCATTCCTTGTGATGGCAACACAAAATTCTATCGAACAAGAGGGAACTTATCCCCTACCAGAAGCTCAGGTTGACCGTTTCATGATGAAAGTTATCATCACTTATCCATCTAAAGATGAAGAAAAGATTATCATCCAACGGAATCTTGAGAAAAAATATCCTATGCCATCTAAGGTAGCTAAAATCGAAGACATACTTCGAATGCGTGATCTCATTCATGAAATTTACATGGATGAAAAAATTCAAGACTACATAACTGACATTGTGTTTGCTACGCGTTATCCTGACAAGTATGGGCTTTCCAAATACAAATCCATGATTGCTTATGGTGCATCTCCTCGTGCTGGCATTAGCATGGCTCTCGCTGCCAAGGCTTATGCTCTTTTACAACGACGAGGTTATGTGCTACCAGAAGATGTCAGGGCCATTGCACCCGAAGTTTTACGACATCGAATTGGCCTGACATACGAAGCTGAAGCTGAAAATATTACCACCGACATCATCATTGTTGATATCATCAATGCTGTTCGCGTCCCATGAAAACTTCAGAATTTATAGCTAAAAAGGTTCGTTACCTCGAAATTAAAACTCGCAAGCTCACTCAGGAAGTGCTCTCAGGTTCTTATCATAGTGCTTTTAAAGGAAGAGGTATGATGTTTAGTGAAGTACGTGAATATGTTTTTGGTGATGATGTTCGCAACATCGACTGGAACGTCACTGCCCGATTTAATCATACTTATGTTAAGGTATTTGAAGAAGAACGTGAACTTACGGTCATGTTACTGATTGATTTTAGCAATTCCAATTCTTTTGGTTCGACTTCCTTAGCCAAAAAAGATATGATTACTGAAATTGCTGGAACTTTGGCTTTTTCTGCTATGATGAACAACGATAAAGTGGGGGCTATTTTTTTTACCGATAAAATTGAAAAATACATTCCTCCCAAAAAAGGATCAAAGCACGTTCTTCGTATCATTCATGACTTGCTCACGTTTAAACCTTCTTCGCCAGGAACTAATATAGATTTTGCTTTAGAAAAATTTAATACAGCTTTAAAACGACGATGTATTGCTTTTGTAATATCCGATTTTTTGGATCTACGCTATGAAAAAAACCTTGCCATTGCAGAAATCAAAAACGACGTGGTTGCTATTAAAATTTCAGATCCTTTCGAAAAAGAAATGATTCGGAAATTTAACTTATTGGTAAAAGACCCAGAAACTGGTCAATTGCATTTTTTAGCATCGAAAGAAAGAATATTAGACTATCTTGGCTGGCGCGATTACTGTGATAAGTATTTTTATACCGCTTGTCATAAACATCAAGTGGACTACGTTGAAATCAATACAACTGAAGATTACGTTAAACCCTTGGCTGTTTTCTTTAAAAAAAGAGGTAAAAAAATATGAAATTTCTTGGGCTCTTTTTTTCTTTCCTCATTGGGTTTCATTTACTTCACACCCAACGCATGGAGGTGAAAATTTATCCGGATTCGATTCGCCTTGGGGAGCCTGTTGTCATGGTGTGGACGCTTTCTTACCCTGACTCTGGTTATCTTTTGCTTTCAAAACCAACTTTTGTTGATACTGGACGATTTTTGAAATCCTTATATTTGTTTCCACAACAGAAGGAAAAGAAAAAAGGTTTTTTTCAAATTATTCAAAAACAAGTTATTTCCGCTTACGATAGTGGTAATTTTCTATTACCTTTTCAACCAGCAATATTTTTGAAAGGGAAAGACACAATGGAAATTTTTCCCGATTCTATTTTTTTGTACGCCACCTATGTACCCATTGACACAACCAAGCCTATTAAGGACATCAAAGACATTGTTCATTCAGATAAAAAACCTTCGGAAACCCAAAAAAAATCTTTAATTTGGTGGATTATAGGAGCAATTTTGTTGCTAATAGCAGCACTTTTGGTTTACTTCTTATTTTTCAGAAAAAGGAAAGAAACGTCGTTCGAAGATTTATCTTACCTTAAGCCGTGGGAAAGGGCTCTGTATAGGTTAAAAAAAATCAAAGAAGATACACTTTGGTTTAAGTACGAACCGAAGGAATTTTATACTGAACTGGTTGACATTCTCCGAAAGTACCTTGTCGAAGAATTCAACATCGATGCCGAAGAAATGATAAGCAGTGAAATCATTGAAGCTCTTAACCGACAGCGTTTTGATTCTTCCATGATAACTCTCGTGAGCGAACTTCTGATGATTGCCGACTTGGCAAAATTCGCCAACGAAAAAATTAACGTTTCGACCATGGAATTTCATGTTCATCAAGCCATTTTGTTTGTTGAAAAAACTCATAAAGTTGAGGAGGAGAAAGAAGATGCTAGGAATTCATGATCTACAATTTGAACATCCATGGGTTTTATTTTTGATTTTAGGGATACCTTTGTTAGCATGGTGGTTACATCGCACGAGGGATAAGAAAAAAACTGCCATACACCTTCCCTCGTTTAGCAATGGTTTTAAGAAAAGTTACTTTTCTTTGAGAGAATTTTTACACGGATCGATCATCTATATTCGGCTGGCATCTATTGCTTTAATTTTGATAGCTCTTGCTCGGCCTATTACTTTTTTATTTGAAGAAAAAGTCAAAGTTGAAGGCATTGACATTATTCTTATCAACGATATTTCTGGAAGCATGCTTGCTGAGGATCTGAAACCTAACCGATTGGAAGCTGCTAAAAATGTAGCCATTGAATTTATTCGAAACCGTAAAAACGATCGAATTGGCATGGTAGCATTTAGTGGAGGTGCGTATACTGTATGTCCTCTTACTACAGATCACAGAATGCTTATTGAATTAGTAAAAAATCTTGAGTATGGGATGATAGAAGATGGAACAGCCATAGGTGATGGGCTTGCTTTAGCTGTGGATCGAATTAAAGATAGTGAAGCCAAGAGTAAGGTTGCCATACTTCTTACAGATGGAATCAACAACCGAGGATTTATTTCTCCTCTTTTTGCAAGCCAAATAGCAAAGCAATATGGCATTCGTCTATATACAATTGGTGTTGGAACCACGAAAGGAAAAGCTCCTTATCCATATTATGTAGGTAATAAGAAATATTATGATTACGTCGACGTTCAAATAGACGAGCCAATGCTTAAAGAGATGGCCATAATGACGGGTGGAAGATATTTCCGAGCAACCGATAACAATTCACTTGAAAATATCTACAAAGAAATTGATAAGATGGAAAAAACGTTGTTTGAAGCAACTAGCATGACTCATCAGACTGAACTTTTCCCTTATCCTCTCGTAGTTGCTATTCTTTTACTAGCACTTGAGTTTTTTATCAAACATGTGATTATTAAACCTTTACCTTAAAAGCCATGTATCGATTTGCACATCCTGAAGTTTTGCATTGGTTATGGTTAATCCCCGTGATAGTGTTTATTTTCTGGGCGTATTACCGATACAGGGTTCGATTTCTGACAACATATTTTACTCCATACAATGCTAATCTATCTATGCCTGCCTTGAGTAGGAAGAAACCTTTGTATAAGTTTTTTCTTTTTCTCATTGCGTGGATTTTTCTTTTCATTGCTCTTGCTAATCCACAAGCTGGAACACTCGTAAATAAAACTGTAAAAACTTATGGATCGGATGTGGTGCTTATTGCAGACATCAGCCAATCGATGTATGCTGAAGATGTTAAGCCTTCTCGACTGAAAAAAATGCAACAGTTTTTACTCAATATACTTGAAAAATCACGCTCTGACAGGTTTGCTCTTATTCCTTTTGCTGGAAATGCTTTTTTACAAGTTCCCATGACAAATGATTATAAATTACTCAGAAACTTTATTCAATTGCTTTCTCCAAGTCTCATCACTCGTCAAGGTACCAACATTGCTGAAGCACTTCGAATAGCTTTAGAAGCTATCGATAGCAGCTATTCTAACGTTCCTGTAGTTATTTTATTTTCAGATGGTGAAAGTTTTGAGGGAGATGTCGAAGAAATTCTTTCAGTTTACGTTAAAAGGAAAATTCCAATTCATACTGTAACGATTGGTACTCATGGTGGTGGCCCTATACCTCTTCCCACATCAATTGGCACAAAAACTTATAAAAAAGACGAAGCAGGCAACATTATTATTACCAAGCCCAATGAGGATCTAATGAGATCTATTTCTAAAAGCACAGGTGGAACATTCGTTGGTATGACCAAACTTTCCCAGGCATCAGAAATTTTGATCGATGTTCTCCAATCTGCTCAGAAAACTCAAAGAGATGTTATAGAATTTGCCGATTATCGATCTATTTTCGAATGGCCTCTCACGATCGCCTTACTTTTCTTGCTTCTCGAGCTTATTTCATCAGACAGACAAGTTAAATGGCAAATTAAATTACGTCAGTTTATTGAAAAAAAGAAAATGCCATGAAACTCAAAGTTTTTATTCTGACTTGCTTGGTTCATATCTTGCTTCTTGCTCAACAGGAAGAAATTCTAAAAGGAAATAAAAAATATGTGCAGCAAAATTATACCAAAGCTATTGAGTGGTATGAAAAAGCTCTTAGTAAGGATCCCAACTCACATGAAATTCTTTATAATCTCGGAAATGCTTATTATAAAAACCGGCAATACGACAAAGCCAAAGAAATATTTCAGAAACTTTTAGACCAGACACTTGATCCTTCCCTCAAAAGCAAAGTTTACTACAACCTTGGAAATACATATCTTCAGGAAAAGAACTATGATGATGCCATTAATCAATACATCAATTCTCTTCGATTGAAACCGTACGACGAAGATGCCAGATACAATCTTACTTACGCGTTAAAGATGCAGAAAAAAAACAATCAAAACTCTAATAATTCCAAACAAAATCAAAAAAATAATCAGAACCAAAATCAGAA
>JAOAAK010000023.1 GCA_026418905.1 Bacteroidales bacterium
AACAATCAAAATAATCAACAAAACAATGAGAGTCGAGGCAACAATGAAAATCAACAAACTCCTCAAACCAATCAGCCCATGAACGATAAACAATTGGAACAATTGTTGCAAGGTTTGCGAACACAAGAGAAAAACATCCAGCAAAAGGTTCAATCATCCCTCAAATTCAAGAGGAATGAAGATAATAATGATACAAAGAAAGGATATGGTGGTTATAAAGATTGGTAAATTATGGGCCTTTCTTTTTCCTTTTTTGTCTGCATACCTGACATTCTGTCAGGTAGATTTTAAAGCCTATGCCGACTATCAATCCATTCCCCTTAATGGCAAAGTCACTATTACATATGTACTAAAAAAAGGCAATGTTGAATCTTTCCAACGTCCTGATTTTTCTACATTTCGGATCATTAGCCAGCAATCTATCACTGGGACTGGTGGTATGACTATTATTATTAATAATCAGGTTGTTAACAACGATCAAGGAGAAAGTAAATGGATTTTTGTGCTTGTTCCAACCCAAGTTGGAACATTCACCATACCACCTGCTCGTATTAAGGTAAATGGAAAATGGTATGAATCGAATGCTCTGACCATTCAAGTCACTAGTAAAGGAGCACCATCTAAAGGGACAACCCCCCCTCCGTCTACAACTTATGCTTCTTCAAATCAACAATCATCATCTCGATCTTCTCAATCTAGTATGCATTCCGATATATTTCTGCGATTGGTAGCAAATAAAAACTCCGCCTATGTTGGTGAACAAATTATCGTTAGTTTGCTCATGTATACTCTTTACGATGTTGAAGAATACACCCTAGACAAACTTCCGGTTGTTCCCAATGCATGGTCTGAGGAGCTTCTTAATCCAAAATCTTCTGTAAAAACGTGGAATGAGACGATAGGCAATAAAACTTACCTTGTCGGGGAGATTAGAAAAATAGCTATTTTTCCACAAACTGCTGGAAAACTGGTAATTCCATTCACAGAACTTGAGGCAGTCATCAAAATCTACGACCAAAAGCAATACGATCCTTTTTCTCTTTTTGACCAATTTTTCAAAGATCCTTTCAACTTTAATTTCGACCCATTTAGTTCTTTTAAAAATTTTCGACTGGAAAAAATTAAACTTCAAAGTAATACGCTATCTCTTGATATTTTACCACTACCAAGTAAAGGTAAACCCACCAACTTTAACGGTGCTGTTGGTCAGTTTACGGCCGAAGCCTCTCTCGACAATAACGTGATCAAAAGTGGTGACGTTGGGACTTTAAAAATTACCATTCGTGGAAAAGGTAATTTACCACTCATTCAATATAGTCCTTTTGATCAGGACGATTCGATTCAAGTTTTTGAACCGGATATATCACTTGATTTAAACAAGACCTCTTCAGGTGTTGAAGGAATAAAAACCTTTACTTATCTTTTCCAGCCTAATTTTTCGGGAAAAACAACTTTGCATTTGAATCCTTTTTATTATTTTGATCCTGTGCGAAAACAATACGATAGCATTACTTTCCAGGCCTTACCTTTAACCATCATACAAGGACCAGCGGATCAGCAAGTTTTAGCTGAAAAAAAATTTCAGGAAGACATTCGTGGAATTTCCGAGCCTATTAAGTTGTTCATGTTTTCCAAGCAATTTGCTTTTTCATGGGCTTATTGGGGAATACATGGACTTGTTTTGTTGATTGTTGCAGCCACGCTTTTCATTTATCGAAAACGAATAGCGTTGATGCAAAACGTAGCGGATTATCGAATGAGGCAGGCTCAAAAGCTTGCCCGAAAACGGCTGAAAATGGCTGAAAAATGGATGCTTGCTAACCGCGAAAACGAATTTCTTGATACAATTGCTGAAACGCTGTGGATGTTCATTCTTGAGAAATTTAAAATGCCCATGATGGAACTTAACCGCGACACTGCTCGAAAAACTTTAATCGACCATCAAATTCCTATTCCCATTGTGGATAATTTTATGCAATTGCTCGAGGAGGTGGATTTTTTCCGGTTTGCTCCGGTTTCTCAAAAACCTAAGATGCGTGATATTTACGACAAAGCTTCTAATCTTATTGTAAAAATCATTTTCAATAGGCGTTATGAATAGAATCAAGTATTTCGCTACTTTAACAACGTGGTGGTTTTTGGCATGGGCTTCTGATCCTGTAAAACTAGTGGATTCTGGTATAGCTGCTTATGCTGGGAAAAAATATGATGTTGCTATAGAAAAATTTATTCATGTGCTTCAAATGGGGTATGGAAGTAGTCAACTGTATTACAATTTGGGCAATGCATATTATCGTATGAAAGACTACCCGCGTGCTCTTTGGTGTTATGAAAAAGCTCTTCTGTGGGATGCTTCTTTTTCAGACGCCCGTTACAATTATGACATGGTACAGAAACAACTTTTTTCCGATAAGACCAGCAAACCACCATATCTCACAACGGTAATTTTAAAGAAGTCATACGAGCTTTTGCCGTTGAAGGCATGGGCTATTATTTCTGTAGTGTTTTTCGTACTTGTTTCGATTTTCTTTTTAATTTTTTTCTTTTCTCAAAGTAAGGGACTGAGGCGTTTGTTCTTTTTGATTTCTTTTCTTTTGTTTTTTTTCTGGGTCGTATCGTTGGTTATGACAGGATATGGTTATCGTCAGATATATCGTAATTCATATGGATTTGTAGTGGATAATACACTGGTTTTAAAAAGTGAACCAATTGAGGATGCAATTGCCATTGGCAATGTAAAGCCTGGTTTAAAGGTTAGAATTCTTAAAGAAAAAGATAATTTTTATTATATTGAAACCCCTGATGGAATGAAAGGTTGGATTAAGAAGGGGAATCTTTTATTGTTAAGGTCTATTGTTCCAATTCCTCAATGAGTTGAGGATCGAGCGTTACTGGTTCAGCTTTTACGACAGTCCATGTTTGGAGGTTAAAGGTTGTTCCATGTTGGAGGAAACCCACTTGAATACCATCAATGGTAATAGGGGTGTTGTCAGGAATTTGATGATAGTTGTTGTAGGTTAGGTGGTTAGTTCGAACGACTGTAATCATGCCGGATCCAATGACTTCGGCTATTTGATCAGGGTGGATGAAAAGAGCTGTATCTTCGCCAATACCAATACCGAACTGGCTGATGCCCGTGCAAAGGAATTGTGTAAGTCTACCCAGTCGTCCGCGGGAGATGAAATGGGTATCTACGGTAAAGTTCACCAGTCCCAGTCCTTCAGCAAATTGAACTCTTCCTTTGACCAAACCCAGCTGATTACCATCATAAATCATGGGATTAGACATGACGGCAGCTCCTGCAGAGGTTCCAGCCACATGCAGGCCATCGTTAAAAAATCTATTTTTAATGATGCGATGTACGCTAGTGTTTCCGATGATGTTAAAAAGTCTGACCTGATCGCCTCCTGTAAAGAAAACAAGGTTAGTGTTCAACAATTCGTTGATGTATGAACTTTGTTCGGCATCAACTGGATCTTTCATATCGAGCACAGCGACATGCGGTACACCCAAGTCTATGAAAATATCTTGATAATCTCTTCCGAGGGAGTAGCCATAGCTCGAAGCAGCTGGAATTACAGCCATTCGTTCAGGTTGGGTTCGTCGGATTAGTTCGTTTAAAATCATTTTTTTATTTTGTCTGTCTTCGGCTCCGCCTATCAACACCAACGTGCCTCGTTTGTGCTTACGTTCAGTCAGGAATAAAGAAAAATTTTTCAACATACGTCCTTCTTTGACGCCACAAAAATAGAAGATTTAATATTTGATAGACCTTTAATTTTTTAAACATTTGAAGCAAATTTTTAGCTAAACAAAGACTTAGCTACAATAAAACCACATAGTGGTTGGATAAAAGTTTTATCCTTATTTTTAATTTGATGCTGATCCATTTCTAAATGAATCGTCCATCAATTGTTTTTGGCAACATTTCTGCAATATTTTATTCATAAATTCGCTATCAAGAAAGTTCTTTGACTATATTTGCAACAGGTTGCCGTTTGGTGAATACTCAGATGCTGCAGTTGTGATTCGCTATCAAGAAAGTTCTTTGACTATATTTGCAACAGGCCTCATCCCAATCCAATTGATGAGAGAAAGGTTGTGATTCGCTATCAAGAAAGTTCCTTGACTATATTTGCAACAGGTAAAAG
>JAOAAK010000024.1 GCA_026418905.1 Bacteroidales bacterium
ACATGTATATTACCTCTGCCGATTGGATGATTAGAAATCTTGATCATCGCATAGAAGTAACTGTTCCCATCCTTGACAAAGACATCAAAAAAATTTTAAAAGATTATCTATATCTTCAACTCAAAGATACCTGTAAAGCTCGCTTTGTTAATGGCAAGCAGCATAATCAGTATGTAACGGGTGAAGAAAAAATCGACTCTCAAATTAAGTGGTATGATTATTTGAGTAATCATTATGTATGAAAAACAGATTTGGAGTAATTGACATAGGAAGTAATGCCATCAAATGTTTTGTTGGGATGGTAGTTGAAAGAGAAGGTATTCCCCGCGTGATTCGGGAAATGTATGCACGTATTCCTATACGACTTGGTGATGATGTTTTTAGTTGGAATGAGATTCTTCCAACGACACATAAAAAAATGCAAAAGGGGATGCTGGCTTTTGCGCAATTACTTTCTCTCTGGGAAGTAGAACGATCCATCATGGTCGGCACATCTGCTATGCGAGATTCAACAAATGGTAAAGAAATCTTTAAAAATCTCTCTGAAACAATCGGTATTAAAGGAATGATCATTTCAGGAAAAGAAGAAGCCGAACTCGTGCTTAACCTTCTTAAATGGTATGAAAATCCTGATTCACAAAAAATCATATTCGACATTGGTGGTGGCAGTCTTGAAGTGAATTTCATCCAGCCAAATGGAAAGATTAGGTCCGAAAGCTTCAAGTTAGGTGCGGTGCGTTTACTAAAAAATGCTGTCGAACCTCAGGAAATAGAGAAAATGTTTTATTTTATCGAGAAACATTTGTTGCATGAGAACATTATTCCCATGGCTGTTGGTGGCAATATCGATGCTTTGAAATCTTTTTTCGGTAAAAAAAATCATGACAAACTTTATCTTGATGAAATCCAAAACGCCTTTCACAGCTTGATAAATCTCACTAAAGAAGAAAGGATTGAAAAGTTTTTCTTGCCAGCTGATAGAGCAGATGTGATTGTTCCTGCTGCCCATCTTTTTATGACCATCATGAAAAAATTCTCCCTCCCATACTTATTCATTCCCAAGGTAGGACTTTCTGATGCCGTCGCTCTAGCATTATACCAAGGCAAATATTAGCTAAGCAATTCTTCATATTTTTGAAGTAAATTTTTTACTGTTTTGTCAATGTGAAATGTTTTATTAACGTATTCATAGGCATGATGAGCAAAATATTGTGCAACTTGAGGATGATAATAATAAAATAAGATGGCTTTAGCTAGAGCATCTGGGTTTCGTGGAGGGACTTTTATACCCTGATTCATATTTTCCATCAAAGGCTCATTACCCGGGATGTCGGTAATTATGCAAGGAATTTTTAAAAACATAGCTTCGAGTACAGATTTAGTAGTAGCTTCGCCATAAATTGAGGACAATACAAAACAGTTTGAACTGGCTACGTAAATTAGAGGATTCGGTACGTGACCGATGAAAAAAACTTTGCGATGAAGGAAATTGCTTTTTATTTTTTTTTCAATGTTAGCGGTTTTTAAACCTTTTCCGATCAGAAAAGTATATATGGGAAATGTGGTTGGAATTTTTGCAAGTGCATCTATAAAATAACGCAAGCCCTTCATCTTACGTGCATTAGCAACCATAGTAATGATGAAAGCATTTTCTGGTAGATTGTATTTTAATTTGATTGGGTAAGGCGAGATATTATTATACCATGATGGATGGTGTCCTTTGTAAACGGTGAAAACATAAGGACTAGTAATTAAGGTATTGCGTTTGATAAGATTTTCCACAGCAGGAGCAATAGCCCAAATAGCATTCACCCTTGGATGTAAGTATTTAAAATACTGTGTGGGATCCCACCAGTGAATATGACCACAGTAGCCACGATAAAGAACAATTTTGGTTTTGATATTACGTGCAGCCATCAAAATGTTAATCATCGCAGGACTATAAAAAACATGAACAATGTCGAATTGACCTTCTCTCAGAATTTTTCGTGCATAGTTAATTTCTTTAAGAGAAAACTTTTTCTTAAACTTAAAAGATATGATTTTA
>JAOAAK010000025.1 GCA_026418905.1 Bacteroidales bacterium
GGTATAACAATTAACACTGCACATGTTGAGTATGAAACAGTCAATAGACACTATGCACACATTGACTGTCCTGGTCATGCTGACTACATTAAAAATATGGTTACTGGTGCCGCTCAGATGGACGGTGCTATTTTGGTCGTAGCTGCCACAGATGGTCCCATGCCTCAAACCCGCGAGCATATTCTTCTTGCAAGGCAGGTAGGTGTTCCAGCTATTGTCGTATTTATGAACAAGGTAGACATGGTAGACGATCAAGAATTGCTCGATCTTGTTGAAATGGATGTTCGTGATCTATTAAATTTTTACGGATTCGATGGAAATAACGCACCTGTTATTCGTGGTTCAGCACTAGGTGCATTAAACAAAGAGCCTAAATGGGTTGAAAAGATTTTTGAATTAATGGATGCTGTAGACAGTTACATACCTCTTCCAAAACGTGACGTTGATAAAGATTTCCTTATGCCTGTAGAAGATGTCTTTTCCATCACAGGCCGTGGTACTGTAGCTACAGGTAGAATTGAAACTGGAGTTATCAATTCAGGTGATCCTGTTGAAATTATAGGCTTTGGGAAGATGCTTAAGTCTGTCGTAACTGGTGTAGAAATGTTCAGAAAAATCCTCGATCGTGGTGAAGCTGGTGACAACGTAGGACTTCTGCTTCGTGGTATTGAAAAAACAGACATACGTCGTGGTATGGTTGTAGCAAAACCAGGTTCTATCAAACCTCATAAATCATTTAAAGCAGAAGTTGTTACTCTTACAAAAGAAGAAGGAGGGAGACATACTCCTTTTGGAAATGGTTACCGTCCCCAATTTTACTTCAGAACAACAGATGTGACAGGTGAAATTACTTTACCTGAAGGTGTAAAGATGGTAATGCCTGGTGACCACGTGAGCATCACTGTTAATCTGATCACTGAAGTAGCTATGGACAAAGGATTGAGATTTGCTATTCGTGAAGGTGGTAGAACTGTGGGTGCAGGCCAAGTTACTGAAATTCTTGATTAAAAGTGTTACGGGTGTAGCTCAATTGGTAGAGCGACGGTCTCCAAAACCGTAGGCTGTGGGTTCGATTCCTACCACCCGTGCTAAATAAATATACATAATATCATAATGAAAAAGCTACTTGCTTATATTAAAGATACTTATAATGAAATGTTGCACAAGGTTTCCTGGCCAACGTGGGCAGAACTTCAGGAAAGTGCTATTGTAGTATCTGTTGCTTCCCTTATTATTGCTGTGATTGTTTTGGTTATGGATCTTGTTTTCAAATTTGGGTTGGAAGCCTTCTATAGCATTTTTTAGTAAGAAACGGAGGTATAATCATGACCGATGAATTGAAACAATGGTATGTTTTACGAGTAACCAGTGGTGCTGAAAAAAAAGTTAAGCAATATATTGAAAATGAAGTAGCAAAGCGAAATTTACAAGATAAGATTTTTCAAGTTTTAATTCCAACAGAAAAAGTTTTTCAAACTAGAAATGGGAAAAAGATTATAAAAGAAAGAAACTTTTTTCCAGGGTACGTCCTGATAGAAGCCATTTTAGAAGGATATATTGTCGATCTAATTAAGGAAATACCAGGTGTTTATGGTTTTTTAGGATCAAAAGGCACACCTACTCCAATGCGTCCATCAGAAATTAAACGAATCCTTGGAAAAGTTGACGAATTAGCTCTAAAGGGAGAAGAACTATATGAATCATTTATTGTAGGTGAAAGTGTACGCATTATCGATGGCCCTTTTACAAACTTTACAGGTACTATCGAAGAAATCAATGAAGAAAAGAAAAAGCTCAAAGTAATGGTAAAAATTTTTGGAAGAAAAACTCCACTTGAATTAAATTTTTCACAAGTAGAAAAAGAATATTAAAACATACGCATCAATGGCTAAAGAAGTTGTGGGTATTATCAAATTACAGATCAAGGGAGGAGCAGCTAATCCATCCCCCCCTGTAGGACCTGCATTGGGAGCTAAGGGGGTAAACATTATGGAATTTTGTAAGCAATTTAATGCTCGTACTCAGGATAAACTAGGAAAGCTTGTTCCAGTTGTTATCACTGTTTATAAAGATAAGTCGTTTGACTTTATTGTAAAAAATCCTCCTGTTGCTATTCAGTTAATGGAAGCTGCAAAAATTGACAAGGGGTCATCCGAACCTAACAGAAAAAAAGTAGGCAAAGTTTCATGGGAAGTTGTGAAACAAATTGCTCTGGATAAAATGAATGACATGAACTGTTTCACACTTGAATCAGCCATGAGGATGGTAGCTGGTACTGCAAGGAGCATGGGATTACAGATCGAAGGAGAACCACCATTTGAAATCAAAAAATAACAAAGTATTTAAATATGGCACGTATATCTAAAAAACGCAGAGAAGTCCTGGCTAAATATAATAAAAACGCACTCTATTCTTTACCTGAAGCATGCAAATTGGTGAAAGATATTACCTACACCAAGTTTAATGCTTCAGTTGATTTAGACATTAGATTAGGTGTGGATCCTAAAAAATCCAATCAAATGGTTAGAGGTACCGTGACGCTTCCACACGGTACAGGTAAAACCGTACGTATACTTGTCCTTTGCACCCCAGACAAAGAACAAGAAGCTATCCAAGCAGGGGCCGACTATGTAGGACTGGACGAATACATCGAAAAAATTAAAAGTGGTTGGACAGACGTTGACGTAATCATTACTACACCTAATGTGATGCCAAAGATCGGAGCATTAGGAAAAATACTTGGTCCTCGAGGCTTGATGCCAAACCCTAAAACAGGAACTGTTACTATGGATATCTCCAAAGCAGTGAAAGATGTTAAAGCTGGAAAAATTGACTTCAAAGTGGACAAGTATGGCATTGTACATGCAAGTATTGGGAAAGTTTCATTTGAGCCTAAAATGCTCGAAGAAAACGCTCGAGAACTATTGAATACTATCATTAAGCTGAGGCCTCCCGCAGCGAAAGGAACTTATTTGAAGAGTATACACATGTCCAGCACAATGAGTCCAGGAATAAAAATAGACCCAAAAAGTGTTACAAGTTAATTCATGTTACAAATCTATTAATCTATGAGAACAAGAGAAGAAAAAAATCAAATCATTCTGGAACTAACAGAGGTACTAAAAACAGCACAAAACTTCTATTTGACTGATACTAGCGGAATGAACGCTATCCAAACTCACCAATTAAGAAAAATTTGTTTCAATAAAAATGTTCAATTAAAAGTTGTAAAAAACACGCTTTTAAAAAAGGCATTAATCAATGTTGGAAAAAACATCGATGAGTTCTCGCCTCTCCTAAAAGGAACCACAGCCTTGATGATTTCAGAGTCACCTAAAATACCTGCTCAAATTTTACAGGATTTTAGAAAAAAAGGTGACAAACCTACTTTGAAGGGTGCATATGTAATGGATATGCTAGTGGTGGGGGATCAACTTGATTTTCTACTCAAACTAAAAACTAAAAACGAACTGATTGCTGATGTAGCCCTTGCATTGCAATCACCTATGCATAAACTATTATCAGCATTTCAGAACAAGATAAGTAATATTGCAGGAGTTTTGAAAACTCTTGCTGAAAAAAAAGAAAATTAATTATTGTTTAACCCTAAAAAAAAATAAAAATGGCAGACATTAAAGCTTTAGCTGAACAATTGGTAAATCTTACCGTTAAAGAAGTTAATGAACTTTTAGATGTTTTAAAAAACGATTACGGCATTGAGCCAGCAGCTGCACCAGTAGCTATGATTGGAGGAAGTGCTCCCGCTGCTGCTCAGGCAGAACCGGTAGAAGAAAAAACTGAATTCGACGTTATTCTCAAAAGCGCTGGTCCTAACAAATTAAACGTGGTTAAGCTCGTTAAGGAAATGACCAGCCTCGGTTTAAAAGAAGCCAAAGAATTGGTTGACTCAGCTCCTAAACCTATCAAGGAAAAAGTCAGTAAAAACGAAGCTGAAGCTCTTAAAAAATCCCTTGAAGAAGCCGGAGCAGAAGTTGAAATCAAATAACATTTTTAATTTTTTCCATTTTACAAAAGACCTCTACCTGTGGTTGAGGTCTTTTCCTTATTGAATTAAAATAAAAATTAATCAACGTGGGAACCAAAAGAATTTCATTCGCAAAAACAAAACCCGCCGAATATCCAGATTTTCTTGAAATTCAAACCAAGTCTTTCAAAAATTTTTTCCAATTAGAAACCACACCAGACCAAAGAAAAAATGAAGGTCTATTTAAGGTCTTCAAAGAAAATTTCCCCATTACCGACACAAGAAACAATTTCGTGCTAGAATTTATTGATTACTACATAGATCCACCAAGATATACTGAAAGAGAATGCATTGAAAGAGGTCTTACCTATGCTGTACCTCTTAAAGCAAAACTACAACTTTCTTGTACTGACGAAGAACATGAAGATTTTGAAACCACCGTACAAGATGTATATCTTGGAATGATACCTTATATGACATCTAAGGGCACATTTATTATTAATGGTGCTGAAAGAGTTATAGTCTCGCAATTACACAGAAGTCCTGGTGTCTTTTTCGGTACAAGCCGTCACCCTAACGGAACTCTGCTCTACTCTGCCCGCATTATACCTTTGAAGGGCTCTTGGATGGAATTTGCTACTGATATTCACAATGTGATGTATGCTTACATAGAACGAAAGAAAAAAATTCCTATCACTACTCTCTTGCGAGCTATCGGGTATGAAACTGATAAACAGATTCTCGAAATATTTAATCTGGCAGAAGAAATTCCAGTTACTAAAACCAATTTGAAAAAAGCTCTAGGTAGAAAATTATCAGCACGTGTTATTAAAACTTGGTTTGAGGATATTGTCGACGAAGACACCGGGGATCTGATTACCATAGAACGTACAGAAGTTCTTATTGAACGCGATACTATCCTTGAAGAAAAACATATTGACATCATTATTGAAAGTGGTGTCAAAACCATTTTATTACATGCACAAAATAGTGCCGACTACAGTGTTATTTTCAATACACTTCAAAAAGATCCAGCAAACAATGAAAAAGAAGCATTAAGTTACATTTATCAGCAACTCAAAAACACAGAACCACCTGATGATGAAACTGCACGAAGCACCCTCGAAAAACTTTTTTTCTCTGATAAACGTTATGATTTAGGAGAAGTAGGACGATACCGCATTAATAAAAAATTAGGTCGTCCCACATACGAGTTGGACCAACATGTCTTAACCAAAGAAGATATTACCGATATTATTAAATATTTAATACAACTTATTAATAGCAAGGCAGAAGTTGATGATATTGACCACTTGAGTAACAGACGAGTCCGAACAGTTGGTGAGCAACTATATGCACAATTTGGCGTGGGGCTAGCACGCATGGCTAAAACAATACGAGAACGAATGAATGTTCGAGATAATGAAGTCTTCAAACCTATTGATTTGATCAACGCTAAAACTCTTTCCTCTGTCATCAACACTTTTTTTGGCACTAACCAACTTTCTCAATTTATGGATCAAACCAATCCACTATCTGAGTTAACTCATAAAAGAAGAATATCAGCTTTAGGACCTGGTGGGCTATCTAGAGAGAGAGCAGGTTTCGAGGTCCGCGACGTGCACTTCACCCATTACGGACGTTTATGCCCAATTGAAACTCCAGAAGGACCAAATATTGGCCTTATTTCATCATTGTGCGTTTATGCCAAGGTAAATGAACTCGGATTCATCGAAACTCCTTACCGAAAGGTAGTAAATGGAAAGATTGATTTCTCTACTCCCCCTCAATATTTTTCAGCTGAAGATGAAGAAGATAAAAAAATCGCCCAAGCTAATATACCTATAGATGAAAATGGTCATATCATTGAAGATAAAGTGAAGGTTCGTTACATGGCAGATTTTCCTATTGTAGAGAAGGAAGAAATCGAACTTATTGATGTGGCCACTAACCAAATTGCATCTATTTCAGCATCACTTATTCCTTTTCTTGAACACGACGATGCCAATCGAGCTTTGATGGGTTCTAATATGATGCGTCAGGCTGTTCCTTTAATTCGACCTGAAGTTCCTATTGTCGCAACAGGGCTTGAAGCTCGCGTGGCTCAAGACAGCAAGGTTTTGATCAATGCTGAAAACGACGGCATAGTTGAATACGTAGATGCCAGAAAAATTGTTATTAAATACGAAAGATCTGACATTGAAAGACTTATTTCTTTTGAAGATGATGTTAAAACTTATGAACTTACCAAATTTGTCAAGACCAACCAAAATACCATCATCAACCTTAAACCTATTGTCAAAAAAGGAGATCGTGTAACAAAAGGACAAGTCTTATGTGAAGGATATGCTACTGCCCAAGGAGAACTAGCACTAGGTAGAAATCTTTTGGTAGCTTTCATGCCATGGAAGGGTTACAACTTTGAAGATGCTATTGTTATTTCTGAGAGAGTCCTTAAAGAAGATCTATACACTTCCATACATATTGATGAATTTACTATGGAAGTTCGGGAAACCAAGCATGGTCTGGAAGAACTTACCAATGATATTCCTAATGTTAGCAGCGAAGCCTTGAAAAACCTCGATAATAACGGACTTGTCAGAATAGGTGCTGAAGTTAAAGAAGGTGATATTCTGATCGGGAAAATTACACCTAAAGGAGAAGTTGATCCCACCCCTGAAGAAAAACTTCTACGTGCTATTTTTGGCGATAAGGCAGGAGACGTTAAAGATGCATCTCTGAAGGCACCTCCTGGTCTAAAAGGAGTAGTAATAGATAAAAAACTGTTCAGCATCGCATTCAAAGACAAAAAAAACAAGCAAAAAGAAGAAATGCTCATTAAGCAACTAGAAAGTGAATTTGATAAAAATGTAAGCGAACTTAGAAAAAAACTGATTGACAAATTACTTGTTCTTGTCAAAGACAAAATATCTCAAGGGGTCTATAGCAAATTTAAACAAACTCTCATACCGCCGGGTACTAAATTTAATGCTAAGGTTCTTAACAGTATTGCTAATTATCTTGAAGTCAATCCCTATGACTGGACTAACGAAGATCAAACCAATAAGTGGATCGTGCAACTTTTACACAATTACGAAATAAAATACAAAGAATATCTAGGACAATTTCAACGAAATAAGTTTACCATTCAAGTAGGCGATGAACTACCTGCAGGCATAGTTAAGCTTGCCAAAATATACGTAGCAACAAAGCGCAAACTTCGTGTTGGGGATAAGATGGCAGGACGTCATGGAAACAAAGGAATCGTCTCTAAGATAGTCCGTGAAGAGGATATGCCTTATCTTGAAGATGGTACACCTGTTGATATAGTGCTTAATCCTCTTGGTGTTCCAAGCCGAATGAATCTTGGTCAAATTTATGAGACAATCCTTGGTTGGGCAGGAAAAAAATTAGGTCTAAAATTCGAAAGTCCTATTTTCGATGGTCCTACTCTTGAACAAATAAATGAATATTTGCATAAGGCTGGTCTTCCTGAAAACGGACAAGTTTATCTTTATGACGGTGAAACAGGTGATCGATTTGACCAACCAGCAACCGTTGGAATTATATACATGATGAAGCTTCATCACCTTGTCGATGATAAAATGCACGCAAGAAGCATAGGACCATACTCTTTGATCACACAACAACCTCTGGGTGGGAAAGCTCAATTTGGCGGACAACGATTTGGAGAAATGGAAGTTTGGGCTCTTGAAGCTTATGGTGCAGCATACACTTTACGTGAAATGCTTACCATTAAATCTGATGATGTCGTTGGGCGTGCAAAAACATATGAAGCTATCGTTAAAGGTGAGAATATACCAGAACCTACAGTTCCAGAATCATTTAGTGTTCTGGTCAACGAAATGCGAGGTTTGGGTTTAAACGTAACATTCGAATAATATAGCAATTATGGCATTCAAAAAAGAACCAAGTATTAAGAGTAATTATTCCAGTATTATCATAAGTTTAGCTTCTCCTGAGAAAATTCTCGAAATGTCTCATGGAGAAGTAACCAAACCCGAAACAATTAATTATCGCACTTATAAACCTGAACGTGACGGGTTATTTTGTGAAAAAATTTTTGGACCCGTCAAAGACTATGAATGCCACTGTGGAAAATACAAGAGAATTAGATACAAGGGTATTGTTTGTGATAGATGTGGTGTCGAAGTCACCGAGAAGAAAGTCCGTCGTGAACGAATGGGGCATATTACCCTGACAGTTCCTGTAGCTCACATCTGGTTCTTTAGGTCACTTCCCAATAAAATTGGACTAATACTGGGCATGCCATCAAAGAAACTTGAACAGATTGTTTATTATGAGAAATACGTTATCATCAATCCTGGTATTATGGCTCAGCAGGGCTACAAGGAACTTGACCTTCTTTCAGAAGATGAATATCTAAAAATTATAGATGCACTTCCCCGTGAAAATCAAATGCTCGACGACAAAGACCCTAATAAATTTATTGCAAAAATGGGTGGGGAAGCTCTTTATGACTTACTTTCCAAAATTGATCTGGAAAAACTTGCTAGTGAATTACGCGATGCTGCTAATAGGGAAAATTCCTTGCAAAAAAAAGCTGACATATTAAAACGACTTCAGATAGTTGAATCTTTTCGTGATGCTAACACTCGAATTCCCAATAGACCTGAATGGATGGTATTGAAGGTTATTCCTGTAATTCCACCCGAACTTAGACCATTAGTACCTTTGGATGGTGGTCGTTTTGCCTCTTCAGACCTTAATGATCTATACAGAAGAGTAATTATACGAAACAACCGTTTGAAAAAACTTGTAGAAATCAAAGCTCCTGAAATTATTCTACGCAATGAGAAACGTATGCTTCAAGAGGCTGTAGATGCTTTGTTCGACAACACTAGAAAAGTAACTGCTATAAAATCGGAAGCAAATCGACCTTTAAAATCTTTAGCAGATAGTTTAAAAGGAAAACAAGGTCGATTTCGTCAAAACTTACTTGGAAAACGTGTAGACTATTCGGGACGATCGGTCATTGTGGTTGGCCCAGAACTTAAGATGAACGAATGTGGATTACCTAAAGAAATGGCTGCTGAACTTTTTAAGCCCTTTATCATTCGACGCCTAATTGAACGAGGCATAGTTAAAACAGTTAAAGTAGCCAAAAAAGTTGTTGAAAGAAAAGATCCCGTCATATGGGATATTCTTGAAAATGTATTAAAAGGACATCCTGTTTTATTAAATCGTGCTCCCACCCTACACAGATTAAGTATTCAAGCTTTTCAACCAAAATTAATTGAGGGAAGAGCCATTCAATTACATCCTCTTGTTTGCACTGCTTTTAATGCCGACTTCGATGGTGACCAAATGGCCGTCCATGTTCCACTTACCCATGAAGCTATACTGGAAGCTCAGATTCTTATGCTTTCTACCCATAACATACTAAATCCTGCCAATGGAGCCCCCATTGCTGTTCCTTCCCAAGATATGGTTCTTGGCTTGTATTACATTACAAAAGGAAGAAGAAGTACTCCCGAAAAACCTGTCAAAGGAGAAGGTCTTGTGTGTTATTCACCAGAAGAAGTTATTATTGCATACAACGAAAAAAAAGTTGACCTACACGCTTATATCAAGGTGCGCATAATTCAACCTCATGGCAATGTTGAAATGATTGAAACTACGGTTGGTCGTGTTATCTTCAACCAAGTTGTTCCCAAGGAAATACCTTTTATTAACACACTTCTAACTAAAAAATCTCTTCGAGACATCATTGCAGAAGTTCTGAAAAAGACAGACATGGTGACTACAGCTAAATTTCTTGATGATATCAAAGATCTAGGTTTTCATATGGCTTTCAAAGGTGGTTTGTCATTTAACCTGGGGGCTCTCATCATACCACCTGAAAAAGAAAGACTGATTAAAGAAGCCAACGAAGCTGTTCAGAATATTATGGACAATTATAACATGGGACTTATTACTAACAACGAAAGATATAATCAGATCATTGATGAATGGACACATGCTAACAATCAACTTACCAAATATGTGATTGAGTATCTTTCAAAGGACAACGATGGCTTTAACCCAGTGTACATGATGTTAGACTCAGGTGCTCGTGGATCCAAAGAACAAATTAGGCAGTTGTGTGGAATGCGTGGTTTGATGGCAAAACCTCAAAAATCTGCTGCTACTGGTGGAGAAATTATCGAGAATCCAATTCTTTCTAATTTTAAAGAGGGATTATCTGTTCTCGAGTATTTCATTTCGACCCACGGTGCCCGTAAAGGATTGGCTGATACTGCTCTAAAGACGGCTGATGCAGGTTATCTCACACGTCGTCTTGTAGATGTAGCCCAAGATGTCGTTATAACCGAAGAAGATTGTGGAACATTACGCGGTTTGACCATAACAGCTTTGAAGAAAAACGAAGAAATCATTGAACCTCTTTACGATAGAATACTTGGTCGCGTTACTTTATACGACGTCCTTCATCCTGAAACAGGTGAAGTTATAGTTCCAGAAGGTGTTGAGATCAACGAAGATTATGCTCAAAAAATTGTAGATGCAGGAATTGAAGAAGTTGAAATTCGTTCTGTTTTAACCTGCGAATCAAAACATGGTGTTTGTGCCAAATGCTATGGGCGAAATCTGGCAACCAATAAAATGGTCCAAATTGGAGAAGCAGTAGGAATTATTGCAGCTCAATCTATCGGTGAGCCGGGTACCCAGTTAACCTTACGCACATTCCACATAGGTGGTGCTGTTGGAAATATCTCAATTGAGGATAGAATTATAGCCAAATATGATGGAATCATAGAATTCGAAGAACTTCGCTATGTCGAAACCATCAACGATCGTGGAGAAAAAGTAAAACGTGTAATGGGCCGCTCTGCTGAAATGCACATTAGAAATCCACGAACTAAGCTTATCTTGCAAAGTGCTCACATTCCTTACGGGGCATTCTTATACGTAAATGATGGTCAAGAAATTCAGAAAAATACTTTGATTTGCGAATGGGACAATTACAATGCACTTATCATATCAGAAGTATCTGGTAAAGTAGCGTTCGACGATATCATTGAAAATGTTACATATAGAGCAGAATCCGACGAACAAACTGGTTTAGAAGAAAAAGTCATAATTGAAAGCCGTCAAAAAGCTCGACTTCCTGCCATTCTTATACATTTCTCCACTACCGAAGAACCACGTAGATATGATCTCCCCGTAGGTGCTCATATCGTTGTGGAAGAAGGGGAACAAGTAAAGGAAGGTCAGATCATTGCAAAAATTCCAAGAGTCATCGGCAAAGCTGGTGATATTACTGGAGGCCTACCTCGTGTTACCGAGCTTTTTGAGGCAAGAAATCCATCCGATCCAGCTATCATAGCTGAAATAGATGGGCATGTTTCTTTTGGTCCTAAAATTAAACGCGGACATAAAGAAGTGATCATTACTTCGAAAACTGGTGAAAAGAAAGTATACCTGATACCTACCACTAAACAAATTCTTGCTCAACAAAACGATTTTGTAAAAGCTGGAACTCCTCTATCTGATGGAGAAATCTCTCCTTCTGCTATTCTTGAAGTAAAAGGACCTAAAGCTGTACAAGAATACCTTGTAAACGAAATACAAGAAGTTTACAGACTCCAAGGCGTTAAAATCAATGATAAACACTTTGAGGTCATTGTTCGACAAATGATGCGAAAAGTCGAAATAGTTGATCCTGGAGATACTCGCTTCCTGGAGGGAGAAGTTGTGAATAAAACCAAATTTCAAGAAGAAAACGATCGAATTTACAACATGAAATATGTCGAAGATCCCGGTGATAGCGAAAATGTTAGGAGAGGTGATCTCATCACTGCCCGAAAACTCAGGGAAGAAAACTCTATACTTAAACGAAAAGACAAAAAATTAATTGTTGCACGTGATGCTCGTCCAGCCACTGCTAAACAAATTATTCAGGGTATTACTCGAGCAGCTTTGCAAACTGAATCTGTTTTGTCGGCTGCATCCTTCCAAGAAACCACCAAAGTGTTGACAGAAGCAGCTGTAACAGCTAAACGAGATACTCTTCAAGGTCTTAAAGAAAACGTTATTGTTGGTCATCTTATCCCAGCTGGAACTGGCATACGTAAGTATGACAATCTTATAGTTAGCTCAATGGAAGAATATTTATCCTTTATGGCATCTAAAGAATCCGTTTAAAATATTTTTATATGGAAAATAAAAAAAATGAAAATGAAATTAATATTGAACTTTCTGCTGACGTAGCTGAAGGAACATATTCTAATCTTGTGATTATATCTCACTCGTTTGCCGAATTTATTCTCGATTTCGTAAACATCATGCCAGGGGTACCAAAAGCTAAAGTAAAATCTCGTATCATCATGACTCCACAGCACGCCAAAAGACTCATGATGGCTCTGGCAGATAATATTTCAAAGTTCGAATCTACTTTTGGTGAAATCACTGATGTTAACGTCTCACCACCAAATTTCAAGATAGACAATTCAGCTAATGCTTGAACACAATTCGCACCTGCCCCCTCGAGGCAGGTGTTTTATTTTTCTCATAAAGAATTCTGATGTGGGCATTTCTCTGAACCAGCAAACAATATTAGAAAAGAAATTTCGTTTTTTATGAAAATGGTGGTTAAACTTTTTTTCACTCTCTTCTTTTCTCTTTGCATGGTAATGAATTCAAATGCTCAGACTTACAAGCTCGAAAACCTTCCCACTTTTGACCATCACCTCATACATTTTGGGTTTATATTGGGAGCAAATCAGATGAACTTTTCCTTAAAAAGAAAACCTTATAATCCTCAATTAGATTCTGTCAAATCAATTATCCCTTATCCTCAACAGGGATTCCAAATCACTATCATCAGTGACCTACGACTTGGTAATAATTTGAACTTAAGATTTTATCCAGGTCTGTCTTTCGGAGAAAGACAAATTCATTATTCAGTATATTTCTCTTCTGACGATTCCCTTCATAAAATTATCAAGAAAGCAGAATCGGCTTTTCTTGATTTTCCATTTCTTCTCAAGTATAAAACTGATAGAATAGTCAATTTTAGAGCGTATGTTTTACTAGGTACTAAATACAGTTACGACCTTCTTTCTCAATCTAAAAAAAAACAAATGGATGAAGAAATCATTAAACTAACCCCCCATGACTTGACCATTGATGGAGGTGTAGGTGTTGAATTTTACTTGGAATATTTCAAATTTGGCATTGAATTGCGAACATCCTATGGCCTTTTTAATATTCTGAAACAAGAAAACACCATATTTACTGACCACATTGAATATTTGCGCTCTAAAATGACATGGCTTTGCTTTACCTTTGAATGATCCCTTAAAAATGACCTAAGAGTTCTTTTTTCTTACTCAATAAATTTTGCCAAGTTTCATTAGGGGTAATATCATCGATGGAAAATATATCAATTACTTGTTGAACTTCTTCTGCTGTATTAGCTTTCTTAAGCAATGTTACGTATGAAGTCATGCTGGGCTTAATTTGATGATTTTTCATGGTATGGAAAAACGTCAGAGCATTTTCAAAGTTTTGAGCATGAGCAATCATAGTTGCAAAAGTTATTTCATCAGGTTCGATTTCATTTTCGAGCATTTCAGTTAATAGTTCTCTTTTAACAGAATCATTCTGAGTAATACTAATGAGTGTATTGTATGTTTTGTTATTAAGTTTAATTCTATTTTTTGATATGATTCGAATAATTTCTCGAGCTTGACCAAGGGTTTGACAAAAAGTTATTAAAGTATTCAACGTAACAATGTTTGGTCTAATCCCTTCTTTCTTCATAGCAAAATAGTATTTTGCAGCATTGAGAAAACTGGCTGAGAGTGAAATAAGAGTATTGAAGGTAGTCACATCCTTACGAATTCGATAAGGTTTGTAGAGGTTCATTACCTTTTCTGCATCCCTTAATGTCGTACAGATTTGTAAGTGAGCATTGAGAATGTCGGTATCAGGCTTTAAACCTAACTTTGTATAATTTCGATAAATTTCCAAAGAATTCTGAAATGCTATTGATGAATCTTTCATCTTTTGCCTGACCTGATCACGAATACTTCTCAGTTCATCGCGCCATTTTAAACTATCATTACGGCTATTTTGCTCCATTCACGTATATTTTTGTTTTTTTAAATGCAAGAAATGCTATGCAAATCTATAAATTTCAAATTATTTGTTGACAATTGTATTTTTTTATCGAGATAAAATTATTGTCCACTTAATTTGAAAAAATTATAACGTATCATGAGTATGTCTGCTTTAGAACTACTCCCCAGAAAATTAAAAGAAAAGACACATTTTTTAAATGAAAAATTTGCTACTCTAACCTTATTAGGAAATTTTTTTTACATATATCCTTATAATTTGTATTGAATCATTATTTGACTCTTATAGCTCTCTACAACAAAATTCTATTATACTATAATAGCACTATGCAATAATTAAATAGAAAGAGGTACCTGGATTTGGTACTTTGATAAAATCTCAAACAAATTAAAAAATATGAAAAAAGCCAGAAGGCATCTTCTGGCTGTCAAATCCATGTTTTAAATTATGTTTAAATTATTTTTTAATGGATTGTTTTGAATATACTTCTTCTTTGAGCATTCTGACTTCTTCTTCCAATCTATTGATTAAATCTTGTTGTTCCTGAATAGCCTTAATAAGAACCGTAAATAGTGAATTGTAATCCATACTTAGCCTGTCACTCTTTTCATCTCTGTGAACTATATCAGGCAAAACATTTATTAAATCTTGTGCAATAACACCATAATAAATGGATGTAGTATCACCTGATCTCCATCTATATTGAACTGGTTTTAATTGCATCACTTCTTTTAAACCCACACTTAACTTCTTGATATCTTTCTTCACTCGCGCATCAGAAGGCGTATTAACACTTTGGCAATAGACAACATTCCACCTATATGAACTGGATCCAATATCCCTTACGACTGCTGAACCATCAGGATAAAGCGGCCCCCCAAACATAAAAACTTCTTGAGGATCAGTATTAACCACTTCAAAATAAATGATTCCATTGTTGTTAGTAAGACCTGCAAATGATGTTCCATATCGTATTTCAAAATCATTAGCAGGACCTCCATTTGCTCTTATTCTAATCATTGTTGAATTATTATTATCTAAGATATGCAATCTGGCTGATGGATTTGTAATATTAATTCCAACTCTTCCTCCCATAATGGCTGTTCTATTATTTGCATAAATATATAGATTATCGTCTGCATCTTCGCTAAGATATACATAATTACCATCGCCGAAATTTATTTTCCCTTGTGAACCATAAGACCCTGTTCCCTCTACACGTATAGTATTATTTGAACCGGCAACATG
>JAOAAK010000026.1 GCA_026418905.1 Bacteroidales bacterium
TTTTCACCACCTTCTGGTCCTAGTTCAATGACATAATCTGCACATTTGACCAGTTCCATGTTATGTTCAATAAAGATAACCGTATTATTGTGTTGAATTAACGTTTCCATTGCTTCGAATAACTTTATTATGTCATGGTAATGTAAACCCGTGGTAGGTTCATCAAAAATGAAGATGGTATGTTCTGTAGAAGACTTTTGCATGTATGATGCAAGTTTTAAACGTTGCAGTTCGCCCGTACTTAAAGTACTTAAGTTTTGACCAAGCAAAACATAGCCCATTCCTATTTGGCGGAGAATACTCAACTTCTGAATAGCATTTTTTGCCCATTTTTCGTAGGGGGATCTTAGTTGTTCAAGAAAATTTATAGCTTCATCTATGGTTAAATTTAGCAAATCATAAAGATTTTTACCTTGAATTTCAATGTCCAGAACGTCTTCTTTGTATCTTTTACCTTGGCAGGACTCACAGATCAATTTTACGTTAGCGAGAAACTGCATTTCAATTTCAATTTCACCGGTTCCTTGGCATGTTTCACATCTACCACCAGGAGAATTAAAGCTAAAATTACCAGCAGTATATCCTCTTTGTTTTGAAATAGGATGAAGTGCATAGATTTGTCGTATATCATCAAAAGCTTTAATGAAGGTAGCAGGGTTAGATCGTGATGAGGTAGAGATATTTTTTTGATCAAAAGCTGTAACGTTTTTCACCCATTCGATGTCACCTTCAATTTTACATGTGGGTTGCATTTCAACAGGCAAACCCAATAATCGCAATAATGCAGGATATAGTTCATAATGTACCAATGTTGATTTACCACTACCACTGACACCAGTAATAGCTGTAATGGCATGTAAAGGAAAAGAAACATGTATATTTTTCAGATTATGACGTTTTGCTCCATAAAGGTGTATGAATAGGGATGATTTGCGTCTTGAAGAAGGTAGGGGCAAAAATTCTTCTTTCCGAAAAAAACGCGATGTATGGGTTTTTGTATTTTGGATAAGTTCGTTAAAATGACCTGAAAAAACGACTTTGCCTCCAGAGTTGCCAGCTTTCGGACCTAATTCGATAATAAAATCAGCGTGGCGAATAATATCTTCATCGTGCTCAACAACAATTACTGTGTTGCCATAGTTAACTAAATTTTTTAAAATTCTAATCATTTTGTGTGTATCATGTGGGTGTATTCCAATAGTGGGTTCGTCTAAAATATAAATACTGCCAGCAAGATTAGAGCCAAGAGCTCTTGTGAGAAGAATGCGTTGCATTTCACCGCCACTTAATGTAGATGCAGGACGATCTAGTGTAAGATAATCAAGACCAGTATTTAGCATGAAATTAAGACGGTTTCGGATTTCGCGCAAAATATTATAAGAGATTTTTTCTTCATATTCACTTAGCTGTAAATTTTCAATAAAATTTGCAAGTAAACTTATTTGCATTTGAGATAATTCAGCTATGTTTTTGCCGTTAATTTTTATCCAAAGGGCTTCCTGGCGGAGTCGTGAACCTTTGCATGAAGGGCACGTAGTTTTGCCACGATATTTAGCCAACATGATTCGATTCTGGATTTTATGGGGATGTTTTTCCAAATAATTGAAGAAATCGTTGATACCCCAGAAATCGGATGAGCCATTCCATAGCAAATTTTTTTGTTCCTCCGTCAAATTTTTATAGGGAGTATGTACGGGGAATTTATATTTAGACGCAACGGCAAGGAATTCATGAAGAAGTTGTCTAGATTTTTCACCTCGCCAGGGTGCAATGGCTCCGTCAAATACTGAAAGATTCGGATCTGGTATTACTAGATTTGGATCAATACCAAGGATATTTCCATAACCGTTACAAGTCGGACAGGCTCCATATGTGTGATTAAACGAAAAAAGCTCAACAGATGGTTCAAGATATTGAATACCTTCCTGGAAAAGAGATGTGGTAAAAACCTCGTATTTCCCTGAATTTACTGAAAAAAGTATGCATTCATTGAACTTTTGGAATGAGAGTTCTACGGATGGAATAATACGTTTGATGCTTTCATTTTTATCCTCACGAATGATAAAACGATCAATAAAAAGATAAACATTTTCTGAATGAAGAGAGAAATCTGGAGAAATTTCATCTAAGAAATATAATTTGCCGTCAACAAATATTCTTGAAAATCCATCCTCTTTAAGAGAACTCAGCGAGTGATGAAGTGGTATTTTCGAGAGTATGAAAATTTTTTCACCAATAGGTACAGAAAAAAGAAATTGTTGAATATCTTCAATGGTGTGTTTTTTTATGATTTTACCTGAAACAGGAGAAACTATTTTGCCAATTTTGGCGAAAAGAAGTTTAAGGTAATCGTATATTTCAGTAATAGTTCCAACGGTGGAACGAGGAGTCCGAATGGAGTGTTTTCTTTCGATCGCAATAGCAGGAGAAAGACCTTCTATAGATTTTACGTTAGGCTTTTTGATTTTTCCCAAAAATTGTCGTGTGTAAGCACTGAGACTTTCAATATAACGACGTTGTCCTTCGGCATAAATAGTGTCCATAGCAAGGCTAGATTTTCCAGAGCCTGAAAGACCTGTTATGCAAATGAGCTTATTGGTCGGAATTTCAAGATAGTCGATTTTCAGATTGTTTTCTCTGGCTTCGTAGATTTTTATCCATTGAGTTTTCATATTTGTGAACAAAAACTTGGTAAAATTATACAATCCTAAAGAGAGAATTTTTTGCTTCGAAATTTATTGTTGTTTACGTCAAAAAAAAATTAAATTTGCATTCTGAGGGGTGCCTATAACACAGGCTGAGATCATACCCTTTGAACCTGATCTGGGTAATGCCAGCGTAGGGACAATTAGAGGTGTATTATCTTCACGTGTTTTTCCCCTCAAATTATTTTAAAATTTGAAGCAAATGGAAAAATTGGTTTCATTAAGTATTGTCGAGCATTACTTCGAAAAATTAAAGTCCAATTTAGAACTTGATGTGGCCATTGTGGGAGCGGGACCTTCTGGCATGGTAGCTGGCTACTATTTGGCGAAGAAAGGGCATAAAGTAGCTGTTTTTGAACGTAAACTGGCACCTGGTGGAGGAATGTGGGGAGGGGCCATGATGTTTAATGAAATCGTTGTTCAAAACGATGCTGTATCTATTCTAGACGAATTAAACGTTTTTTATCGAAGATATGATGAATCGTGTGTAGTGGTGGATTCCATACATGCTACATCAGCACTTATTTATGCATGTACTCGTGCAGGTTGTACTATTTTCAATTGTTTTTCCGTGGAGGATGTGGTGTTCAAAAATGATCGTGTAGCAGGTATTGTAGTTAATTGGACACCAGTTCACTTACAACAATTGCATGTAGATCCTTTAATTGTTTTAGCCAAAGCCGTTTTAGATGGGACAGGTCATGATTGTGATATTGCCAAAACTCTTGTAAGAAAAAATGATGTTAGATTGATGACAGAAACAGGAGGCATCGTAGGAGAAAGATCTCTGCAAGTTGAAGAGGCAGAAAGAAAAACTATTGAAAACACAAAAGAAATTTATCCAGGACTTTTTGTTGCTGGAATGGCTGCAAACGGTGTTAGTGGAAGTTTTCGTATGGGACCTATTTTTGGTGGCATGTTGCTCTCAGGTAAGAAAGTAGCAAACTTAATAGAACAAAGTTTATGAACGATTTTGGTATTTACGCCATTATCACAAAACCAAAACTTCCTTATGAAATATTAGCAAAAACTTTTGTCGACGAAGGAATCTTGATGGTACAATTGCGTGAGAAACATCTGAGTGATCGCAAGTTAATGGAAGTTGGACATACATTAAAAAAAATTTTTCAGGGTACCCCTACACGTTTCATCATAGATGATCGCCCAGATTTAGTTTTGTTATTGGATGCAGACGGTATTCATATTGGTCAAGAGGATTTGCATGTAGAAGATGTTCGTACGATATTGCCTCGTTCTAAGATAATAGGAATTTCTACTCATAATTTACATCAACTGAAAGAAGCACTTCAATACAAACCTGATTATGTAGGTTTTGGACCAATCTATCCAACTGTGACTAAAGAGAATCCAGATCCGGTAGTGGGAGTGAGCATGTTAAAAGAAGCTCTGAATAAAGCTCATATTCCTGTTGTAGCCATCGGTGGAATTTTTCCGGAAAATATTGACGAAGTACTTCGTGCTGGAGCTAGAAATCTATGCATGGTACGATATTTTATGGAAGCAACTACCAAAGAAGAATTAATTGCCCGAATAAGATTTGTCAAACAAAAAATATCAAAGCATGACCCAAATGCAATTAGCCCAAATGGGCAAAATAACCAATGAAATGCTTGCTGTTGCAAAATTCGAGCAAGTGCCCGTCGAATGGTTACGAGAACAGATAGCTCAAGGGACCATTGTATTGCCCAAAAACATTAATCATAACATAAAACCTAAAGCCATAGGCAAATCTCTTGGTGTAAAAATCAATGCCAACATTGGCACATCACCTATGCGATGTAATTTGAATGAAGAACTGCAAAAGATGGAAGTTGCTGTTCAATATGGGGCAGATGCTATTATGGATCTTTCTACAGGAGGTAATTTGAGACACATATTAAAAACTATTTTAGAAAAATCACCTGTCATGGTAGGAACGGTGCCAATTTATGCTGTAGCAACTCGAATACTTAAAAACGACTTAGATGATATTGGGAAACTCGATTTTGAAGAAGTTTTTCAGGAAATAGAAGAACAGGCAAAGATGGGAGTTGACTTTATGACCTTGCATTGTGGTATCACACAACGAAGTTTATCATTTCTGGAAAATGATGAACGAATCATGGGCATTGTTAGCAGAGGAGGTTCAATAGTACGAGCATGGATGTTGAAAAATAAAGCAGAAAATCCATTGTACGAAGAATTTGATAGAATCCTTGATATTTGTGAGCGTTACGATGTGACCATAAGTTTAGGTGACGGACTACGACCAGGATGCAATGCTGATGCTACAGATCGTGGACAAATTGCTGAATTGCTGGTTTTAGGTGAGTTGGTTGAACGAGCACGCAGACGAGGAGTTCAAGTGATGGTCGAAGGACCTGGTCACATGATGATGGATGAGATCGAGACCAACGTAAGACTTATGAAAAAAATATGTAAAGATTCTCCTTTTTATGTTCTAGGTCCCCTAACTACTGACATTGCACCAGGCTATGATCATATTGTAGGAGCTATTGGCGGAGCGATAGCTGCAGCTGCAGGAGCAGATTTTCTTTGCTATGTTACCCCTTCGGAGCATTTATCGTTGCCAACCATCGAGGATGTGAAGGAAGGTGTAATTGCTAGCAAAATTGCAGCTCATTCAGCAAATTTAATAAGAAACATTCCTGGAGCTAGGGAAAGAGATAAACAAATGTCAGTAGCTCGTAAAAATTTAGATTGGGAAAAAATGTTTCAATTAGCGCTGGATCCAGAAAAAGCACGTCAAAAGCGTCAAAACGAGGGGTTTCAGACTGACTATTGTTCTATGTGTGGTAATCTTTGTGCTATAAAAATTGATAATCTTACATGAAATATTTTGTCAGTATTGCTGCATCGGATACGTCGACAGGTGCTGGTATTCAACAGGATAATCGAATCGCAGAGTCGTTAGGCTTTCATGCTTTGAACATTATTACAGCTATAACTTCGCAGAGTTTTAACAAAGTTTATGAAGTATTCTCTTTAAATGATCGCTTACTTGTTTCACAAGTTAATGTTATCATTGAGAATTTCCATCCGTTAGAGGTATGCAAGGTAGGTGTTCTTACTTCCAAAGAACATATTGAATGTATTTCGAATCTTTTTAGCCAAAATATTTTTTCGATTAAAGTTGTGGATCCAGTATTTCGATCAAGCAGTGGGTGGCAGTTTTTAGACTTATCTCTAATACCGGTTTTCAAAGAAAAGATTTTGCCATTTACAACGTTTCTGACACCTAATAAATTTGAAGTTGAATGTTTATGCAATAAGTCCTTGTCATCATTGTCAGAGGCAGTGGAGGAAGCAATGCAATTACATAAGAAGTACCATTGTGGAATTTACTTAAAAGGAGGGCATTTTGATAGCGAGGATGACCAAATTACTGAAGCACTTATTTTTGATAATCAAATAGAATTAATACGTAAAAAGAAAGAAAATTTTGTGTACATGCACGGAACAGGATGTGCTTTTTCAACCGCATTTGCTTGCTTTTTAGCTTTATATAAAGATCCCATCTTATCAGCTACAAAGGCCACTGAATGGGTAAGTCATTTTTTTAAAGAAATAAACAGCAAAATGGAAAAATAGCCATTTTCAGAGAATAAACCCTGTTAACTAATAACTTTTGGTGCATGAAGTGAATTTACATCGAAAAATGCATTTTCTATATGATGCAGATTTTATGCTGAAAATTTGACTTATAAATTATCAATTGTGCAAAATTCCGTAGATTCTATTTTATGAACGTAGTAAAAAAATACTCTTAATCGAAAAGCAAAGTTTTAAAGTTTTCGAAGAATTCTTTAAACAAAAAAGGGTTTGTTGCAATGATTTCTTTTTTTTCAAGAAAATCGGAATTTCCGGAAAAGTCGGTTACTATTCCACCAGCTTCTTGGACTAATATTGCACCTGCAGCAACATCCCATGGTGAGAGACCGTATTCGAAAAAGCCGTCTAATCTTCCAGCAGAAACCCAAGCTAAGTCAATAGCAGCACTACCTAGTCTTCTTAATCCATGAGTGTGTTGGATCGAATATTTAATGAAATTAAGATAACCATCTAGTAAGGGAAAATCATGTGTTGGAAAACCTGTTGCCCAAAGGGAATCTTTTAATAGTGTAACATGTGTAACATGAATAGGACTATCGTTGAGAAATGCACCATTATCACGAATGGCGTAAAAAAATTCATCTGCATGGGGATGATATATAAATCCAGCAACAAGATTTTTTTGAATCATAAGAGCGATGCTTATAGAAAAGACAGGAATTTGATGAATGTAATTGGTTGTACCATCGAGCGGATCGATGATCCATGTAGGTTTTGAAGAAAACAATTGCCCACCTCTTTCTTCGGCTATGAAATCAGTTCCCGGAAAGAGTTTATGAAGGTTTTCAATGAGTTGTTCTTCACTTTCTTTGTCGACAAATGTGACGAAGTTGTTTTTAGACTTATCATCAATTTTGGATTGAGGAACACTTTTTTGTTGTTCAATCTGAAAAGCTCCGACTTTTCTGAGCAATTGATGAATTTGATTAACACTAGACGGATCAATCATGGGCAATGGATTTTCCTATCATGTTTAGTGACTCACTATCAATTTCATCAAGTAAAACATTCGTAATGGTATTATGCATGAATTTCCCTTCTATTTGGCAATATATATAATTGTCCGTATATCCTTCACAAAATTTACCCTTGCATTTTTCGATAAGAACGGGTCGTATTTTTCCTTTTTGTGAATTCAAAAATTCTTGCCACTTGGAATCACTGAGTTTAATTAATTCGTTAGTTCTAGATTGAATTTCGGATGGAGTTAGTTTCATGGGATAAGAAAAAGAACGAGCTTGAGGTCGATCACTGTAACTAAAAACATGAAGATAAGAAATGGGCAAGTCGCTTATGAAGGAATAGGTTTCATTAAAAAGAGCTTTTGTTTCGCTTGGGAATCCTGTGATGACGTCAGCTGCGATACAAGCATCTGGAATATAAGACTTAATGGTTAGGATTAAGTTGGCGTACTCCTGTGAAGTGTATTTCCTATTCATTTTTTCTAAGATCAAATTACTTCCGCTTTGCAGTGGAATGTGGAAATGTGGCATGAAGAGGGGGGATTCAGCTACTAATTCTATGATTTCTCGTCTCAAAAGGTTAGGTTCTGGATTACCAATTCTTATTCTTATTTTTTCGTGACTAAATTGTTGATGAATTGCTTTTAAAAGGTCGTAATAATCTTTTCCATCATCAGTTTTGAAAGATGCTATATTGATTCCCGTAAGGACAATTTCTTTTATTCCACTTTTAAGGATGTGTTCGATAACAGATAGGACTTCCGAAATGGATGCATTTCGAGACTTTCCACGAGCATAAGGGATAGCACAATAGCTGCAATAGTAATCACAGCCATCTTGGATTTTTAGAAATGAACGTACCCTGTCTTCTAGATTATAAGAGATTTTAAACGGTAGGTGGTTAATATTTTCTTGATTAGTTAGGAAAGAAACGATATGAAATTTTTCTTCATTGTTCAGCAATAAATCATTTTTTTCTAAAAGATTGATGTAGTCGTTTTTATTTAAATTAATAGCACATCCGAGGATGGCAAATTGAGCCAAAGGGTTTAACTTTTTAAAGCGTGAATAAGCCTGTCTAGTTTTTTTCTCAGCCTGTGCCGTAACGGCACAGCTGTGAATAATGATGAGATTTGCATCTTGAGGGTTGGGCACCTGATGCCAGCCAGACTTCTCAAGTATTTTGCTTATTTCAGCAGATTCTGAATAGTTTACTTTACAACCTAATGTGTAAATGTAAAACCTCATGAGCAAAATTTGTATTTTATAATTTTTATTTTTGCAAAGGTAAAAAAAGGTTTTCATGAATACATTGGCAGTAGTTGCTTTTGGAGGTAATGCACTTCTGAGAAACGGGCAAAAAGGTTTTTATCATGAGCAGGTTCAGAACGTTAGAGAAACATGCGAAAATCTGCTTCCTTTAATTCAAAAAGGATATGATATCGTCATAGGTCATGGAAATGGCCCTCAGGTAGGCAATGTATTATTGCAACACCATGCAGGAGAAATCATGTATGGTGTAACATCTCAACCTATGCATTTTTGTGTTAGCGAAACACAAGGTTCTATTGCATATCTGATCGAGCAACAATTACAAAACATACTGCAAAAGCATGGGATAAAAAAACATGTAATTTCAATCGTTACACGTGTTTTGGTTGATCCTTCAGATCCAGCTTTTAAAAATCCTACAAAACCAGTAGGTCCTTATTATAAGAAAGAAGAAGCTGATAAAATGTCCGAATTACACGGATGGATTTTTAAAGAAGATCCTGCAGGGCGCGGATGGAGGCGTGTAGTTGCATCTCCAAATCCTGTCGATGTCATGAATTGGCAAATTGTAGAACAACTTGCAAGAAGTGGGCATATTGTTATAACCGTTGGTGGTGGTGGAATACCTGTTTTTATCGATGAAAATAATCAAATGGAAGGTATTGATGCAGTCATTGACAAAGACCTAGCTTCGGCTACATTAGCAACCAAAATTCGCGCTGACGAATTCTATATTTTGACCGACGTCCCATATGTTTACATCAATTTCAAAAAACCAGATGAAAAAAAATTAGAGCAACTTACCATAGAGGATGCAGAAAAATACCTCCAAGAAGGTCAATTTGCAGAAGGAAGTATGGCTCCCAAAGTTCGAGCCTGTATTCGTTTTTTGAGAAATGGAGGGAAAAAGGCAGTTATCACAGAGGCAACTCAACTTAAAGATAACAAAGGCACAAAAATTATTTTTTAGTGAAAAAATTTTTAATTTTGATCATTAAAATTCGTCATTATGGTTTGTCCTAATTGTAAAGTAGAATTGAAAGCGGATGCTAGTTTTTGCCATGAGTGTGGATATCCATTGCAAAAAGCTTCCGAGCAAGAATCCCAAGAAAAAAATCAACAGTTAACCAGTAACGTAGATCAACCTTCGAACCGCGTTCAAGACAATTCAGTAAAAATAGATGTTTCACATTTTACTGTTCAAAATTGGATATTTTTTGGTGTAGCTGTTCTTGGAGCTTTAGGTTGTCTTTTGCCATGGGCACGTGTAAATGTTTTCTTTTATGTTGCTAGCATAAATGGTATGAAAGCTTGGCAAGGCGTTGTTTCTTTTATTTTGTTTTTGGGCATAATTGCCTACATGTTTTTGGAAAAAGCATTAAAGATAGATGAAAAAAGCCGCCATATGCTGAAAATGGTTGTTAATGTTGCTGTACCAGGTTTGATAACACTTCTTCTTTTATTGGTTTTGATTGACATTCTTTCGACAAACATGGTAAGCCCTTCTATTGGAATTTTTCTTTCGATTGCAAGTAGCGTTTTTCTGATTTTAATGGGTTTAAACATAGTGAAATTTAATAAATAATACTTATGAAATTTTGTCCTTATTGTGGCCATACACTTGATGGAACAGAAAAAATTTGTCCATTTTGTGGTAAAAATTTACAAAAAGAACCCTTACACCAACAACCACCTCCCATTGAATCTCCTATGACCACTCAAAATACAATTCAAAGCAACACTAATAAAGAAAAAAAACGGACTGGTGCGGGTTGGATAATATTTATACTTATTCTCATTTTGCTTTTATTAGGAATTGGAGTGGGAGCATACTTGGTATATGAAGGTTATATTCCTCAGGAACAAGTCTCCTTTTTGCCCCCAGTGGTGTTAGAATGGTTAACCCCACAGAAAAAAAACGTGTCAAATACCACTAATCTTCAAATTCCACAGAAACTTTATTATGTCACTTATGCTTTCAATATTGTTGATGGAATGAAAATTTTGATTATTTCGTCTGTAATGGAACCGTCATTTCCTGAAAAATCCAATAAATTTGGAGCCGAAAAGGCATTTATTGAAATGTTGAAAATTAGATATGCTAAAACATATTTTCACTTTTTGAAAACCATTCGAACAAAAGTTTACAAGGACAAGGTTAAAGCTTTGGATGATAGGGAAAAGATAAAACGTGAGTTTGAACGAGATGGTTACAAGGTTGAAGTGATGGAAGTTATTTATTAAAAACGATATACCATGGGATTCAACCTCAAAAACAGAAGTTTTTTAAAGTTACTGGATTTTAAACCAGAGGAAATTAAGTTTTTGTTGCAATTGTCGGCAGATTTAAAAAAAGCCAAGTATGCTGGAACGGAAGTTCCACGTTTAACGGGAAAAAATATCGTACTGTTATTTGAAAAAGATAGCACTCGGACAAGATGTGCTTTTGAAGTAGCTGCTTTTGATCAAGGAGCTCGTGTTTCTTACATTGGACCAACAGGATCTCAAATGGGTAAAAAAGAATCCATGAAAGACACTGCCCGCGTGCTTGGAAGAATGTATGATGCCATTGAATATAGAGGATATGGCCAGGAAATTGTTGAAATTCTAGCAGCATATTCTGGGGTACCTGTGTATAATGGATTGACAGACGAATTTCACCCCACGCAGGTATTGGCTGATTTACTTACTATGATGGAACATTCCGACAAACCTTTAAACAAAATAAGTTTTGCTTATCTTGGTGATGCAAGAAATAACATGGGTAATGAATTGCTAGTAGGTGCCGCCAAAATGGGAATGGATTTCAGAGCTGTTGCTCCTCGCCACCTATGGCCTAAAGAAGAACTTATCAGAACATGTCAGGACATAGCAAAAGAAACAGGTGCCAGATTAACTTTCACCGAAAATGTAGAAGAAGGAGTTAAAGGTTGCGATTTTCTTTACACAGATGTTTGGGTAAGTATGGGAGAACCAGAGCATGTTTGGGAGGAGAGAATAAAACTTCTTAAACCTTATCAAGTGAATCGCAAAGTTCTTGAAATGACTGGAAATCCTAATGTAAAGTTTATGCATTGTTTACCTTCTTTCCATAATCGTGAAACAGTCATTGGCGAACAGATTTATCAAAAATTTGGCATTCCTGAAATGGAAGTTACCGATGAAGTGTTCGAGTCGCCAGCATCAATTGTTTTTGATGAAGCAGAAAACCGAGTTCATACCATCAAAGCTGTAATGGTAGCAACTCTGGGATAACTATTACAACGTTTCTGGTGAGGCTTAAAACGTTAGATTACTCTTAAAGTAAAGCTTTATTCTCGTTATTTAATATTTAAAAGGATTTTTTATATCCATGAAATGATCATTTATCATATTATGGGTGTAAATTGGGTCCCAAAAACATTCTCATACATGAAATGTAAAAAATGTTTAAGTTTATTATGTTAATAGTTAAATGATTTCGATGGTAAAAACAACCAATATAATTATGCAGTTGTAATTCGAAGGATTTACGAGCTTTTAAATACTCAAATTTTTATTTCCAAAAATAATGATAATGTTGCGATTTTTAGACAGGGCTAGTTAGAACGATGAAGCATCAGAAACATCTTAAATCCTCCGATTACAAATATTGGGAAAATACTGTATTAAGCTTTGGATAAAAGAAAAAATTTATTAAATTTTATATTTGTGATATTTAGCCATTAGTGAAAAATTAAATATTTTTTATTTAATAAAATTTACGAATAAACAT
>JAOAAK010000027.1 GCA_026418905.1 Bacteroidales bacterium
ACAACAACTCATTTTTTTCGTAAACGGTATCAATCTTAAATAAAGTTTCACTACTAGATGAGGTAAAAGTATTCTCACGCAAGATATCTTTTGTGGGTTGTTCTATTTTTTTGACTTTCACTTTACATGAAAGCGAAAAAAATACCAAGGTAAAAAGAACAAAATTTTTCATAGCATAGAATGATTTATATTTCAATACGATAACAAAAGTAATAAAATTTAAAGAGCAAAGACTCTTTGATTTCAAAGACTTTATTTTATGTACATGATTAGAACGAATTTGACCTTCCAAGAACATATTTTCTTGATAAGATTTGCAGTATGAACGAAATTCTTGATACATAGCAAATTAAATTTGATATATATCGCATCATTTAGCAATTCTTAATGTTTTCACTATGATAATAACATGTTCTTACAGGAACAATTGATTATCCCGGATCATATTCGATTCATATAGAAAACATTCCTTCTATTGAAATATTAAGTTTCGTAATTCATTTTAGAATTAAATTAAAAAAACATACTATTGATCATGAGTAATTATATGCATGTTGGCTCAATTTAATTTGATATGGATATTATGAAGCATTTTCTTTTTAATCCATGAAAAAAAATCTTTGTTTTTTTATAAAAACGTAATCGTGATTTAATGATTTATCAACAATTGATTTTTTTTTTTGCATGGATAATAAATGTAATCAATGTTGAGAAAATTTTTTTTAATTATAACGTTGTTTCAGATCATTCTATGTTACACTCAAAGTTCTGGACAAACGCAAAGTAATGGTGGTGGAGATTTTGAAAAACAATTGAAATTAATTGAAAATTCTATGAATCGTTTTCTTGAATCATACGATACAACTTTTACTTCTTTCTTTTTTAGCGAAGAAGAGGCAAAAGAATTTTGCGATACACTCATTGCATATAGTTATCCAGGGATCGATTACACTTTTAACAAAGAAATATTTCTAAGAAGCCAGGCAGTCAAACAAATCATTCAAAACTTTTACGGCCAGTATTATCGTGCAAGTTTAACACAAAGTCTCCCAATAAAAGGTTATCATGATAAAATACATGGATATTTAATACTTCTTACATTTTCTGATGAAAAGTTTTTAAGTCAAGGAACTCTTTCAATTTTAACCATTTTTTTTACTGACAAATTAAAGATAATTTCATTAAAAGATGAAAATTAATCAATTATGGCACATATAACAAGATTTGTTTTTTTTATCATGGTTGTTTTATTTTTTAAATTTGGAATAATTGGTCAAACGCAGTTAAACGATGGTCCTATACGATTACGTATTTGGATCCACAAAGTTTGGTCGAGTGCCAATTGTTCTGACCCTGGAGAGCAAGAGTATGTTTTCAGGGATATTCGTGTCAGACCCCGTACTGACGTATTAGGAACTGGTTGGAGCCCTTCAGGAGTAAACATTCGTGCTAACATGCATGAAAATCGATGGATGGGTTATCCATGGACAAGCTACCAAGTACCAACAGGAACTTCTTTGTGGCCAATGACTGCTAGTCATATTGGAATACTACTATTGGATATTACCTATCCATCAGGTTCAGTACCCACGACCTTCGATTGGAGTATCGGGCAAACATTTGAAAATGATTGTGGAAACGATTGGATATATGAAGGTTCTTGTGGTTTTATGGGTTTAATTGGCGATGAAGCACTAAGTAATTATTATCAAGCGACAGCATCGGTTTCATTTCGTTCATATCCTGAAGGACAAATTTTCTTCGTACAATCCGATGTCATTGATGCTGGTTCAGCAGAAGATGACAGATACTCTCTCATTTTTGCAGTTCAATGGGATTTGTTAAACTCTTTGCCACCTTTACCAAATACATGTGGCCAACCCAAATACAAGGATGGCCCTGTTCAATTGGATGTGGAACTTGTTGCTCTTTGGAGTGATGTTGATTATGACATGGGTTCTAACTGCATCATGGGACTAGCAGGTGATGAGGATCTACGAATACGCTACAGATCACGCGATAATATTTCATCTTTTGGACCCTCAATTTGCGTCAATCAAGTTCCTGGTCCTCTTGACCTCTACAATCAAAACGAACCAGAATGGAATTTCTCTTCTCCAGTATCACTTTTGTCAAAAACATACAATTCATCAGATATTAATTTTGAAGCTTTTGAAATAGAATTCGAAGCATGGGAAGAGGATCCATTTCCTACCAATGAATATGTGTATGAATCAGATGATGATGCTTATCTAGCTCCTACTTCAACAGGACTTATCAACTGGCGACTTAGTCCCCCCAACACATGGAATTATATGCATGTCCCAATACGAGCGTCTGACAATAGTTATCAAAATTGGTCTATACTTTTAAGGTACAGATGGATTCAGGGTCCACCTCAAATCATAACTCATCCTACTGTTGGTGGTGCCGACAGATATTTTTGTATGGGTTCATCTACCACTCTTGAAGTTGAAGCTCTCAATGTTACGTTTTATCAGTGGCAAGTGGCTGATGTGACAGGTCCTGCTGGGCCCCAATGCCCAGTGACTCAATGGACAGATATTGCAGGAGCTAATTGCCCTACATTTACACCTCCACAAATTCCTGGCACCAAAATATATCGATGTGTATTGATGAACCGAACTGGACCTGGAAGTTCCGGTCCTACAGGTAACAGTTTGAATGTTATATACTCAGAATGTGTAAAAATCACATATTTTGATTATTCTCCACCAATTTCTTCATCAACTGCATTGTGCAACAATACCGTCTTACCTAACTCAGTTCACATTTTTCAAATACCTGAAATTCCACATCCAGATGCCGTTGCGAATGCAAATTTTACTTGGAGTGTCACAGGACCTGCTCCTGTAACACCGAGTCCAACAACTGGAACTTCAACTAGCATAACTTTTCCAACAACACCTGGAACGTATCATATCATTTGTACAGTAAATAATCCAATTCTTTCATGTTCACCAGATCCATCCAATGAAGGTGTATCAGTATGCACCATAACAGTTACCGAAGCTGATTGTGGAACAATTTACGTGACAAGTAATGGTAATCCTGCTGGTGTTGGTACCATCTCTGATCCTGTAACTTTACCAAGAGCACTTCAACTTGCTCTTTCCTCTGGTGGAAGTCGAACACATATTAAAATTCACCACGGTACCTACAATAATCTCCCCAAATTGGTTCTTGGAGTTGACAATATCTTTCTTGACGGTGATTACGAAATAATAAACGGCGAATGGATAAAAAAATCTTCGTTGACAACCACAGTTAACATTGATCCTTCTCTTGAAGAACTCCCTTATGACGGAGGTTTTGGAACAATAGTAGGGGTATATAAAGGAGTTGAAGCAATTGGAATTAATGGTTTTACCATACAAGATATTGAGTTTAATGTTAAAAATGGTGTTGGTTCATCGACAGCAAATGGAACAACTGGAAATCGTGGTAGAAGTGTCTATGGATTTTATTTTAGGAATTGTAATAATTACGTCATTCGTCGATG